>MEDZ01000003.1:0-33201 GCA_001724275.1 Gemmatimonadetes bacterium SCN 70-22 | reverse complement strand
GGGGGACTTGAGAGACGTTCTGATTGCGTTCGGGGATGGGGCGGGGAGGTAGACGAAACAGTGGCTGACGGCCAACCCGTCTGGAATGCCTCGAGTGCTTCGTGATGCGTCCTTGCCTACCTATCGACGATGAATCTTCCATTCTCCACGAGGTCGAGGTTCTTCCCCGCTCTGGAACAAGCGCTTTCGCGGTTGGGCGATGACCTCCCCCCGGACGTCCGCGTCTTTCTCGGTCCGAGAGGATACGAGCGCGACGTCCACGTCACGGTACGACGCGACGATCCTCGCACCTTTGAAACGGATTGGGAGAGCCGGCAGCCGAGTCGCTTTTCGGCGCGCATCCGTGCGGCGGCGACGGTGTTGCAGCGGCGCGGATACGATGGGACGTTTCGCATTAGTCACCGAGATGGAGTGCTGGTCATCCAGCCGATTCGCGTCTCCGCAAGGTGATGAACTGCTGCCCCTGACCGTGGGAGACTCCGCTATTCCTAATTCGAGCGCGCCGGCAACGTCCGCGGAATCCAGATGCGCCCTTCCTTCAAGTCCTGTGCATCGCGTGCCGTGGGGAGCGAAATCAGTTCATCGACTCTGGCCGCCATTTCGATTGCGGAGAGCAGGGCATCGAAAGCGTCATCGGACGTCGCGGCTCGCACCCGAAAGTCGGCCGCCAGATCGGGGACGCGTTTCGACAGGTAAGCAGCGCGCGCCTCGGGTGAGCTCTTGGTGATCTGTCCTGTGAGGATGCGCGGATAGATCTCGATGACCAGCGGCAATCGCGGTGGATCGAATGGCCAAATGGCGAAGCCGGCTTGGCGGAGGCGTCGCAGTTCTGGCATGCCACGCAGCGAGCCGGTTCCGACAGTCCCAGCCCCTGCGATCTGGAAGATCGACTTCGGTCTCACGCCGCTCACCGACGGTACTTCCAGGTCCGCGCGGCGAAAGTGCTCCGGGAGCGATGGTCTTGTAGTTCCGGGTCTCCCCCAGAACGGGGGCTGGCACCGGTTCAGCCAGTCCTCTGCTTCCCGAGCGGCGAGTTCCCAGAGTTCGGGTGCGCTCGACAGCTGCTTCGACTCGAGGAACCACTGGGGGAGTGAAAATGCGAAGTCGAGGCCGACGATCACTTCAGGATCGCGGCGTGCGACATCAATCAGGTGCGCGATCAGGCGTTCTCGATTCCGTCCGCGCTCGAGCGCGGTGACGTGACCGTTGTTCACCTCGGCCAAGTAGATCGTGCGCTCCGAACCGGCGATCGAACCGGACCAGTCGATGGCGATGATTCTAGGCGCTTCGCTCATTCGTACGTCGGCCGTTGGTGAGGCTCGCGTGCGGGAAACGTATATCGTAGCCAGTGGCGTGGTGACCGATGCCGTGCTTGTCTCGATCCCGTAAGCGGAGAGCGGCCGCATGATGGCGGCCTCCTCAGCCACCCCGCGTAGAAGACGAAGACCCCTTCATCCACCAGATCCGGCATCGTCGTCCCCTCGATCGGCGGCGCCTACTGACTGAGTCCCGCCCTCTTCAACTCCGCAGCAATCTCCTTCGTGGCCGCTTGTATGAACTGACCATCCGATGCGAACGCCCCTACTCCGGAGACGTTGATCTCACCACGCCAGGCAAGCCTACCCGTCGCCCGATCAAAGATTCCGAGCTGCGCAGACGCTGCTCGCGAGTATGAGTACTCTGCCTCAGTCCGCGTCCGAGCAGAGAGACCCGTAGTACTCTGAGACGAGAGAATTCCACCGGAGCGATACAGATTCACCGTCCCCATCGTCGATACGGAAGCTTGAGCCGTCGTAGAACTCGTGGATCCGAGGTATCTCACGCTCTCCTCGTCGCTCGTAAGCAGTATGACAAGGACTCCGTCGACCCCTCGCAGTGTGAGTAGATCCTTCGCTTCCTCCATCGAATAGCTTCGGGTAGGAGGCAGTGCCTCCTTTCCGACGGTGCACGGAGCCGGCGCCAAGCGTTGACACGTTGCCCGTTCGACAGCTACCGCGTTCTCGAGTGTCATCCCGCCCGCGATCACCGCCAGGCGAGAGAATCGAGTGAAGGCAAACGACGGGTCGCGGAAGCCTACGACTGTGGCTATCGCGCAGCCGACGGCGGCAATTGAGACGAGCGCGAGCAGTGTCGATCGGATTCGCATAGTCGAACGTGGCTCCGAGAGAAGATTGAACTCACGATGAGGGAAGCGCATCTACGGTTCACGCAGCTGACGTTCAGAGCCTTTCGCGAGGAGATTCCGCGCGAGCATCATGTCCCGAGCCGCTGAGCCTCCGTGCGACGACGGATCGCCTCGTGATGCCCGGCATGCCATGCGAAGAATCGCTCAGATGCAGGAGTCCACGCTGTGCAGACTCTTCCCACCAGCTTGGAGACGTGCTCTGTGAGAGATTGCGTCAGGGCGCCGCTGGCCGCCGACTGTACCTTCCCGTCCTGCTGCACGTAGACGATCCCTCGCTCGAAGAGGGCGTCGCATCCCAGGACGCACACTCCCATCACGTTGTCGTCGACGCGCTTCTTCTCGGCCGCGGAGCAGCGACTCCGCGGCTTGATGTGGGCCGCCACAAGAAGTTCGACGGGAAGCGCGCGACCGCAAATGGCACAGTGGGCCTCTGACTTCCCTGCGAACTTGAGTTGCCGCAGCAACTTCTGCTCTCGGCGGACCGTGCGCGTTGCCGTTGCGTCCAGTTCGGCATTCTTGTCGAGGAACCGAGCGACACTGACCTCGGAGGGCCGCGCCACTCCCGCTGCCGCAGAATGAGCCGCACCGGGCTTGGACGTCTGTTACTTGCTCTTACCTCGAACGCGCCTCTCCGGCGACATCTTGTCATCTGCCCTTCGGAGGTGACTTTCGACCATCGCAGCAAGCTCGAACATGCTGACGACCCGCTTCCCTCCAAAGATCTTCGCGAGCCGCGCGTCGGCGTTGATGTTTCGCTTGTACCGTTGATCCTGCAGTCCGTGTCGATCGATGTACTCCCAGATCGCCTTCGCGATCTGCGTACGCGACTTAGGCGCGTCGCCGACGATGCGTGCCAAGTCATTCGACGGCATCATCATCTCAGCTGTCACGCGAGTCTTCCGCTTTCGCGCCGTCATCGCCTCCTCCTCTCTCCGTTTCGTGAATCTCGACTTCATCTGACAAAGCATCAGAGTCTGAGAACATCAGCTTGTGGCGTGTCCAGGAAATACCTCCTTCAACCGTTCCACCGTCTTCCGCCACTTCGGCGTCGTCGGTTTGCAGACCGAGTTCTGGTTCCCGAACATCCCGATCTCCTGGATCGCGCCATCGAGCGGCACCGTCTGGAGCCAGCGCACCGGCACGAAGTATTCGCACTTCTCGGGATCGTCCATGAACTGCCGATGATAGTTGCCGCGCGTCGCGACCTCGAACACCGGCCGATCCTTGCCGTCAACGACCCTCGTGAATGCACTCGCTGGCGTGGAGTACCCGGTCACGCGCGCTACGCCGACAAAGCCCGTTGCCGGTACCTTGACCCATACGCGGTCGCCAGGCGAAAGGAGCTTCAGCGTGTTCGAGTACCAACTTCCACCCCCGGCGCAGATGAAGCTGAAGTCGACGGCATCCTCCCACGAACGCTCGGCCCCGCGGCCAAATGAACAGTAGTACTCGCCGTTCCACGGCTCCTTCGAATCCTCTGGCGACGTCGACGCATTGACCTGTGTCTTGGCTGGCTCGATGAGCCATGTGCGGCTTAGAAACTGCTCGCTCCCAGCCGCAAACACCTGGAAGCACAAGACGTTGAGCGGCACTTCGCGATCACTGAGATAATTGACGATCCGCTCGGTGCTCGCGTCGAGGGCGGAGGCCACGACGACGATGAGGTGTGAGTCATTCAGCGAGGCCTCGTCGAGCGCTTGGCCGAAGCGAGCCTGGAAATCGTCGGTGAGTCGACGCCCCGGGGCGAATCGCCCATAAATCGCCGCGATGTCCTCCGGCTGCAGGCGCTCGACCCACGTGGCATAATCGAGCGCCTGCGCGACGACCTCGCGCGGTGTGCGATCGCGCTTGAGCTCGATCAGGACCAGCACGCCATCCGGCGCGATCGCCAGCAGGTCGATGCGCCCGCCGTAGCCGGTGTCTTCCTGCCGGCCGATGAGCATCCATTCCTCCGACAGGAGGCTGGGCTGCGCGACAATCATGTCTTCCAGCAGCCTCTCGCTCGGCAACTTCGACTCGACGAGCGGAGACGGAGAAGCTGCAACCTTCCAGAGTTCAGTCTTGATCGGCATGCATGTGTTCTCGTGTCAGCTCGGTAGAGTCCCGATGTGATGGAGGAGTCCGGAAAGAAACTGTCCTCCCGCTCGCTCGAGATCGCCGGAGAGATCGAAGTGATGTGCGAAGACGTTGACAGAGCCGCTATTCCCCTGCCATGTCCCGTTCAGGGGCGTTGGGTAGATCAACCCCGCGCTGCGAGCGCCCGTCGCTTGCGCATAGAAGGCCACCTGCGCGACATCGCCCGCAGCCGGTACCCCGGCGTCCTTGTACTTCGTGTCCAGCACGCAAATCGGGCGCCCCACGTTGTCTGTGATGACAACATCCATGCTGAAGACCACGGCATCCGGATCGCCGACACGGAACTTCTCCTGCCGCAGCACGCGCAGCGGTAGTACGTCGCGCTCGATGCGGAATCTGAGCCACCGCTCCACGAACCGTTCGAACAGGGAGGGCATGTGGAGCAGGAAAGGGAGGCTCGTGCGATCTCCTTCCCGTGCCAACGGGGAACGCTCGTCCAGAAACAATCGCGCCAGCGCGTGCACGCGACGGTAGCGCGCCGTGAGTCGATCATACCGCAGCTGGTCGACATCCTCCACGCTCACTACAGTCGGCGTCACCCGCCCGACGAACTGGCGCAGTCCCTTGCGCAGATGCGCCCGCGTCATCGATGTGCAGTATCCCCCTCGCAACGCCGCATGCAGAGCGGCGCTGACGATCCGGTTCTCGATCGTGTCGGCCGTGCGCTCGTTGAACGCGCACGTCACCCGTGGATCCGCCCGCGGCGTCCGCAGGTGGTTGAGGAGCAGCCGGCCACGGATCGACGAGCGCAACTCCTGATGGGGTCGATACACGTGGTGCAGGCCGTGATGCACGAGCGAGAGCGCCGCGTCGGCCAGTAGCCTCGCCAGTTGGTCGTAGAGCTCCTCGATCGTCTCGCATGTGACCAGCCCGTCTAGCACCTCGATGGGGAGTTCATGCGCGACCTGCAGCATGCGCGCGAGGTTGGCAACGGGGACCTTGGGCTCGGCGATGACGGTCAGGTCGTCGTCGACGCGCAGCAGACCAACCCACCCCTGCGACGTCAGGATCCATCGATCGGCCGTGCGCGGCGTCGGAAACTCAATGTCGATGCGCCTGCCGAGCTTACTAAGGATGGTCTCCCCGTGGGCGTGCGTGAGCGCGTCGCGGTGGAAGGTGGTGCCGCGATGCTCGACGATTCGGAGGCGCTGCGAGGGCATTGGGAAGCTTCTACGCTATCAGCTCCGGCGTCGCGCGGGACTTCACCGCGCTCCATCGGAACTTCGCGATCTCGTCGGCACGATCGAAGAAGAGCTCCTCGATATAAGGCTCGATCTCCGACTCCCAGATCATCGGCAGTTCCTCCGCCAGCCCATCCCGCAGAAAGTAGGAGATGCCGACCGCATAGTGCGGATCCGCAATGGCCGCGTTGAGCTCACTCAGTACCGCGCAGAGTTTGGAAACGTCGAGCGAGGTGTTGACGTGATAGCGCTCGAGGATCTCGTGATTAGGCAGGAGATGGAGAAAAGCGAATCGCCGACGCAGGGCGTGATCGACCAGCGCGATCGACCGATCGGCGGTGTTCATCGTCCCGATGATCCGCACGTTCGGCGGGATGCGCAGTCGCGCTCCGCCAGCCAACGGCACCTCGCGATCGCGATACTCCAGCAGGTACATCAGCTCCCCGAAGACCTGCGCGAGGTTGGCGCGGTTGATCTCGTCGATGATGAGGACCGACGGCCCACTTGCCCGCGCCGCGCGCTCGCAGAACTCCATGAAGCGACCCGGGATCATACGGTAGCTGAGCGCCCCGTTCGCGTTGGTCTCCGGACGCAGCCCCTGGATGAAGTCTTCGTACGCGTAGGCGGGGTGGAATTGCACCAGTTCCGCGGCACCGTCGCCGCCCGATACCAGGTGTCGGCACAGTCGCTCGGCGACGTACGTCTTCCCGGTCCCCGGCGGGCCGTAGATGATCGCCTGCCCCTTGCGATTGATCGCTCGGACCCACGATCCGAGAAGCGCCTCATCCATAAGCGTTTCCCGCGCGAGGTCCTGCAGCGAATAGCGGGGTTGCCGTGCGGCACCCGTGCTCGCGCCCTGACCCGGCAACGGCTCGGCGATCCTTCCACCGGGAGCGGGCGGAGCAGCGTACTCCGGATCGGGCACCTCGTACTTGAGCTGTCGCAGCATCGTCAACACTCCCGGCGAGTGCGCAGTCCGGAACGGGGCGAACTGGGTTCGCGTCGTCACGCGCCGGAGATGCTCCTCCATCGCGGGTCCAAGTTGGCCCACCGCCGGATCCAGCTCATCGTACGGGAGCAGGTAGCACACGGCGTGGTCCATGTACTTGAACTCCCAGTGCTCAGCGTCGGACAGCGCCTGAATAGTCTCCAGCGGCATCTCGTCCTGCGCGACAGTCATCGCGAGCCCTTGCTTCCTCAGGTCTACCGCGATGAGACCTCCGACGTTCAACCGAACGAGATCTGACTTGAGGGTGATGGACCAGGACTGGGGGCCGAGTTCGTGTGCAAAGCGAATCGCTTGGGCCAGTGTGCCCAGCGCCGCTGCACGCGGCGCCGAATCGGGGCACAAGGTCTCGACGACGCGACGCGCGGCATCGGCAGACGTTCGATCGACGCCCTTTCCCTGCTCATCGGCGTCGTCCTCGCGCACGGCGACGAACCAATGGGCCATCATGTCGAACGCTTCGAGCGCAGACACGCCGGCCTGCTGCGCGGTCCCGAACAGTCCGTCATGTCGCGCCACAAGCTCGTGAATGGCGGCGTTGGTGTCGGGATAGTTCTTCAGAGCCGAGGTGTAGTCCTTTCCTGTCACTTCCTTGAGGAGGCGACATACCTTGGTGTTCACGATCGAGAAGTCGTCTGGGCGAAGGGCGCTCAGGATGGGCGTCATCATCCCGCATTGCAGCGCCTTGCCGAGGGGCGACGCGGAGAATTGGCGACAGGCATCGGCCAACTCGCTCGGCTGGTCGACCACACGTCGAATGAACGTCAGGATGTGAGCGGCGCGCGCCGGCCACTCGCTCTTGGTTGCCCACCCTGCTCCCTCGTACCAGGACTTGATGTCCTTGTTGATCGCCGGGGCGACGTGGATCCAGGAACCATCCTCCCGGTGGCGCGCCGAGTCGATGTGGGGGAGGAGGCGTGCGAGGACGAGATCGGTGACCTCCTCGCGGCGGTCGGCGCGCGCCGTGATGTCCCCGAGGTTGGCCCGCGCGCTCTGCCGACCGCTCGCGTACGCCTGACGGTGCTTGCTGCCATCGGCGGTCAGCAGATAGTCGGTCCGAAATTCCTCGAAGAGTTGTTGCAGGCGAGCATCGAAATCCACGAGGGCTGTGCCTCCCGTCAGTTGAGTGTACGTCTCTGGACTTGCGCGCTGGCCCACGTTCGAGCGATTGGACTCGAGAGCGACTGGACGCGCTTGAGTCGCACCAGAAGCCGCAAGATTGGGCTGGGCGAGCCCCCGCGCCGTTTGAGTATCCGAGGCGGCACGTGACTCGATGGGCACGCGATGGCCGGTCGAAAGGCGAAGGCCCGAGGCGGGCGCCCCTCACTCGACACGCGGTGGTGACGTCGGTCTTCGTGGCTACACGGGTCCCCTCCCCATTCCTCCCATCACGGCAACAGAAAACTCGCGCGCCAGTCTGACAGCATCGAGCGTGGTGACCTCACGGCTGAGGTCGAGAAGCTGCAACCGGGATCACCAAGATGCCAGATCGAGTACCAGGCATCCGCTCGGGCATCGCTGTCGCGTCCCCGCAACACTCTTACAGCGTCACCACCGTGTCATACATTGTCGTTTCTACAGGCAGCCCCATCCGCCCCGATGACCTCCCTGCTGGAGCGGGGAGGAGATCAGAGCTGGTCAGAAGTTCCCGCACAATCGCCGATTGGCGGCCTTCAGACCCTAGGGGTTGGAGCCTGCTACAGCAGGAGACACTTGCCCGCACTGATCGCTCAGTAGTCGTAGATCCTTCGACATCGTGGCCCGAGGGGTGGGGACTTCCCATGATCGTGATCGAGTATCGGTGTGTGCGCTGCGGAGCGACGTGGTCCTCTTCGGGAGTTCGTGCCCGCTCCCGATATTGCCGTCAATGCCGGAAAGGCCTCATCGAAGGAGATCGGACTCTTGTCCGCGCTGAGTTGGAGGCCAGACTCGCAGCGCTGGAACCTAGGCTCGCTGATATGAAGAGTGCAGTCGCTGCATGCGAGGATGCGGTCAACTCGCGAGAGCGCGCGTCCGTAGGATGGGTCCACTCAGTTCTGCTTGCGCTGCACGTTGTGAATCCTGTGGTGGCCGTCGACGAGCGACGTGCGCTGGAGGTCGCCAAGTTGAGATACGTACAACAGCGTCGTCGTATCGCAACCATCAAACATCTGCTCAGCGAACACATTCCGGAGGCGCAAGCGCGCTTCCGAACCAAGGTTCGCGCCACGAGTGCGCAGAAACGAGCTGCAGCCAGGGCCTTCTCACGCACCCGAACCGGACAGCTTTCCGTGACCGCAGTTGCGCGGGATGGCTATCTCCTAAGCGAAGGCGACTACAGACGCGGGAATCCAGTCGACAACTACGTCCGGCGTGAATGGAGCTCAAGCATCATCGGGCACTTTGGCGGAACCTGCGTCGTGTGCGGAGCGTCGCGCACGCTGTGTCTGGATCACTGGTGGCGGGCCAAGAACGCTGGCGGCAACCTAGTAATGCTCGACGCAGAGGAACTAGTCGTGCGCGGCAATGTTCTCCTGCTCTGCTCTTCCTGTAACTCCGCCAAGCGCGACCGGGCTGTCGATCACTTCCTGACACCGGAGGCAAGCGCAAAGTTGACTGAACTGGAAGGCGAACTCACCAAGGCGATGCGTTCCGATCGGCGCCTGTGTCGCATCCTGTCGCGCTGGTATCGAGTGGTTGTCGCACCATCGGAACCCTGCCATCCGCTCGTGCCGCTGGTGCGGACGGTGATGTGAGGACCAGTGACTTCTAAGAGACCGACGGAGGGGAATGCATAGGGGGCGCGGCGTCGGCCGGCCGCTCACGACGCGAGAGCATGCACGAACCAGGGGCGGGTGCCCTGAGGGCTGTGTAACCGCTGCTCGTTCTGATCTACCCCCCGTTTGAGGAACGAGGATCACGGGTCAGTCGAAGATTCCGCGCGCCATAGTTCTGGTCGCTGTCACCGCGCGGGCTTATCGTTTACGGCTCTGAGCGCCGGCGTCTGATCACCCCATTCATCACGACGCGGGACGCTCATGGAACGGGAGGTGCGGGCCAGAAACGTACGATTCCATAGTATCGTGTTGTGAGCGACTCGGACCGCCTCGAACGTCCCAAGCGGCCTCGGAGGACAGCCGACCCATTCCGTGTCGTAAGTCTATGGTGTCCATACACTTCTGCCCGCCGCAGCGAGCGACAGTGAGAATGGTTGATTCACCTTCCTCATACGACTGAGAACTTGCCGGACGTGACCGAGATCGACCTCGACCGACTGCTGAAGATCCGCCTCGTCGTCGCCCGTTTCGGCGAAATGGACCTCGCGAGATGGTGGAATACCAAAGGGCAACTTGGAAAGCTCGGAGCCGTCGCGCTGCGTCGCGGCTTCCCCCGCACCCATCGGTTCGCCCAGGCCCGGTCGGTCTTCGCCGTCGCCGCGCATCGATGCGCCGAGCTGTTTGACCCTCCCGGCTGCGTCAACTTGTGGCGCCTTCCGGAGGCGACCGAGGAGGAGTTTGACTCCCGCTGGGAGCGGTGGCTCGACAACGCCGGCGAGTGGGATCCTTTCTTCGCACAGCTCGAAACGCTGCCGGGAGATGATCTTCTTGGCGCACTCCAGTCGCGAGAGCTCGTGAGCGCCGAAGATCTTGAGCGCTTCACCAGGCTTCGTCGCTCCGCGGAGGGGCGCGCCGTACCCTTGCCAGGGACATACGCCGGAACGAATGCGGATATCGCACTGCTCGCGCTGGGTTTTGCACGCGGGGAGCCTGGACATCCGGCCGTTCCGTACCTGCGGCGGAGCGATGCATGAGCGCAGCGTCGCGCGCCGACGTGGCGTCATCGTTCACGATCATCAAGGGAGCGATGATCGAGGAGACCTACTCTGTATTCGCGGCGTGGGACTTCGTTCGCTCCAAGCGTGAGAACCTTGACCTGCTGCGCGCTACGAACTTCATCGGCGCTCGTAGCTCCACCTGGTTGCGCGACGTGGCGAAAGTCCTGAATCGTCGATTCGACCCTGAGGGTCGCGACCGGTCGCTCGTCATTCTCGCTCAGCGTGGGTGTGATATAGGTGAATGGAAGCCGCTGCTCCTCTGGCACATGTCACGCGACGAATTTCTACTGCGTGATTTTCTCCAGAGCTGGCTGTTTCAAGCGCATGAGAGCGGAGTATTTCGCGTGCGCCAAGATGATGTCGAGCGATATCTCTCGGACATAAATGCGCGTGGCGCTATCACCGAGCACGATTGGGCGGAAGAGACAACGAAAAGAGTTGCTTCTGGCCTGCTCAAGCTCGCAGCCGACTTTGGACTTCTCCGCGGCAGCGTAGTAAAGGAATTCAGCTCGTATCACCTCCCCGAGCAGAGCTTCATCTACCTGCTGCACGCAATGAAGGACGAATACTACAACCCGGGAAGAGTTGTCTCGTCACCTGACTGGCGGTTGTTCATGATGCGTCCATCCGACGTCGAGCAGGAGTTGCTGCACCTGCATCAATACCGAAAGGTGGAGTACCACGTCGCTGGAAGTCTGGTCCATCTCTCTCTCCCGTGTGCGAGCGCGCTGGAATACGCGGAGCAGATGGTCGCATGAGTGAGCTCGAGTATCGACTCAGGGACATTCTCGAGCCCGTGCTGGAGCTTCCCGATCCTCGCCAGCGCATCAGTGCTTATCACGACATGCCCTATGCGCTCTTCCGATACGATCCGGAGGACGAGTTCGAGTTGCGACGGCAGGTGTCGCTACTGGAAACGCGTCTCTCGCAGAAGGGCAAGCGGGTCTGGCGGATTTCGCTCGCGGAATGCCTCGACGAGGCGATGCGTTCGCAGCGGGCACTCGAAGACTGGTATCAGGCCGAGCGCGAGCAGGGCGTCCACTCGATTGTCGAAACAGTGCACTCGGTGCTCTCAGAGTACGCGCCGCTCGTAGACCTGGTGTCCGAACGGATGCCACCGAGTCCGGATCCGCTGCGCGACATCGTCTTCATTGTGCGAACCGGTGCGCTGTTCCCGATGTACCGGACGTTTTCGCTGCTGGAACAATTGAAGGGGCGCGTGTTCGTTCCCACCGTTCTCTTCTATCCCGGTGACCTGGATGGAGCGGCCGGGCTTCGCTTCATGGGCGTCCTGGACGCTGAGCACAACTACCGTCCGAAGATCTTCTGAGCCGATAGAAAATGACCACTCCGGAACGAATCAAGACACTCTTCGCCGGCGATATCTACCGACGCATCGAAGAGGTCATCAAAGTCGACCAGAGCGACGCGGAGATCATTCGCGACGAGATCAGGGAGTACGTCGTCACAGACGCCATCAGCAAGCACTACGTCGACGTTTTCGAGCGATACGCCGAGACCCCGAATAAGCCTCACGAAGGGATCGCGGTTTGGGTCTCGGGATTCTTCGGTTCTGGTAAGTCGAGCTTCGCGAAGATGCTCGGACTCTCGATCGAGAACAGGTCAGTCGGCGGTAAGAAGGCTGCCACACTGTTCGCTGATCGCACTGGTTCTCAGCAGCTGCAAGTCCTCCTACGAAGCATCAACGAGAAGATCCCGACTCACGCGGTGATCTTCGACGTTTCGACGGATCGCGGCATTCGCAGCGGCAACCAGTCGCTGACCGAGATTATGTACGGGCTCTTCCTACAGAGCCTCGGCTATGCGAAAGACCTCGATCTCTCGGAGCTCGAGATCGGTCTCGAAGACAAGAAGGAGCTCGAACGCTTCGAGAAGGAGTACAAGCGCATCTTCAAAAAGGATTGGGCCGCAGAGAAGGGCAAAGTCGCGTTCGCACTCTCGGAAGCGAGCCGCGTGCTCCATAGCCTCGACCCCGACACGTACCCGATGGCCGATTCATGGGTGAAGGCCGTCAAGAACAAGGCGGACATATCCCCAGGCAAGCTCGCAGAGCGCGCGAGTGAGCTGATGAAGCGCCGCAAGCCCGGACACTCGCTGATGTTCGTGGTCGACGAAGTGGGCCAGTTCGTTGCGCGCGACGTCCAGAAGATGCTCGACCTGCAGGCCGTCGTGCAGCAGCTCGGCGTAAAGGGGCGCGGCAAGCACTGGGTCGTCGTCACTTCGCAGGAGAAGCTTGGCGAGCTGGTCTCCGGCCTCGACGACAAGAAGATCGAGCTCGCGCGCCTGATGGATCGCTTCCCGCTGCAGGTCCACCTCGAGCCGAGTGACATTTCCGAGGTCACCAGCCGCCGCGTGCTTTCGAAGAACGCCGCGGCGCAGGCCGCGCTCGGGAAGCTTTTCGACGAGCACCGTGGCCGCCTCACCCAGCACACGCGCCTCGCCGCCGACATCAAGCTCCCGGAGCTGTCACGCGAGGCGTTCATCGACCTGTACCCGCTACTGCCCTACCAGATCGACCTGATCATCCAGGTCGTCTCGGGTCTGCGTACGCAGGGCGGCGCGAGCAAGCACGTCGGCGGTGCGAACCGCACCATCATCAAGCTGGCACAACAGCTCCTGATCAACCCAGCCGTGAACCTCGCCGACGCGGAGCTCGGCGACCTTGTGCGTCTCGACCAAGTCTACGATCTCATCGAGGGGAATATCGGTTCCGAGGTGCGCGCGAAGATCTCCGCCCTGTCGAAGGTCGTGGAGCACCCACTCGCCCAGCCGGTCGCGAAGGTTACCTGCCTGCTGCAGTACGTGAAAAGCGTGCACCGCAGCGCCGAGAACATCGCGGCGGCCCTTCACGGCAGCGTCGGCGGAGATTCGCAGCTCGCCTCGGTGAAGGAGGCCCTGCGAGCGCTCGAAGATGCGCATCAGGTTCGCCATGGCGACGACGGCTATCGCATCCCCACGCCCGCCGAGGACGACTGGGAGCGCCTTCGCAATGGAATCAGTCCGAAGCCAGGTGACTCTCACCGACTCTACCAGGAGATGCTATCGGGGTTCTGGCAACCGCAGCCGTCGCACAGCCTCGTGGACACGAAGACCTTCAAGGCGGGCCTAGCGATCCACGGTCGCGAGATCACCGCGGGCGACATGATGTTCCAGGTCTACCTCGCCGAGGACGGGAAGGACTTTGACACGATGGCCGCCGAGCTGCGCACGCGCAGCCAGCAGGGAAAAAAGCATGTCTTCTGGTGCATCGCGCTGGACGATTCCATCGACCGCGAGACGGTGGAGCTTTTCCGCTCGAAGGAGATGCTCGCGCGCAAGGAGCGCGAGACCAAGGGCGACGACACGCCTGCCCTGATCGCCGAGGAGCGGGTTCGCCTGCGTCGCCACAGCGAGGAACTTCGGCGCCGACTGCGCGCTGCATGCCTCTCGGGCCGCATCTACTTTCGCGGCAACGACCGCAGTCCCAACAACCGCGCTGTCGACGTGGGCAAGACCGCAGCTGAGGTGCTCGGACAGGTACTGCCCGAGGTCTTTGACCGCTTTAAGGAGGCTTCAGCGAAGGCGGCGGACGTGAAGAAGGGAATCGACGCCCTTTTCACCGCAGAGAACCTTCAGGGCCTGCCCAGCGTGTTCAGCAGCATCGGCCTCCTGCGCGACGAGAAAGGCAAGACCGTCTTTCGCACGGAGAGCGGGCCACTGAAGGAAGTGCTCGACCGCATCGAGGAGCGTGCCAACTACGGCGACACCGCGAGCGGCCGATACCTCACTGAGGAGTTTGCGAAGGAGCCGTTCGGCTGGGACTTCGAGGTCGTGCGCCTGCTCGTCCTCTCGCTGCTGCGCGCCGGCAGGATCGAGGCGATCAGCAAGGGCCAGACGATCGACTCGGTCACCGGCGTCGAGGCGCGCGACACCTTCTCGAACAACAACTTGTTCCGGCAGGCGGCCTTCCGCCCGAAGAAGGGGATCGAGTTCGAGGAGCTGGTGAAGGCCTCCGAGGCCTTCCGCGACACCTTCGGCACCGAGGTGAAGGAGCTGAACGCCGGTGCCATCGTCACCGAGCTCCGCAGGGAGGTCGCACGCAACGAGGACACCGTCGCGTCCGCGCTCGCGACGCTCACCGCGCACCGTCTGCCGGGCGGCACGGTGCTCGACGGGGCCATCGGCCAGATGAAGGCGATCCTCCGGGGCTCCGAGGACAACGCGATCGCGACTTTCAATACGAGCCATCGGGGCATCAAGGACGCCATCAAGCGGGCCGTGGAGCTCGAGCAAGTGCTCAGCGAGCCGCGCCTTCACGACCTCGAGCGCGCGCGCAAGGCGCAGGGCGTGCTCTGGAGCTTCCTGAGCCAGGAGTCGGACGTCACCGACGAGCTGCGCACGCGCGCCGCGTCGCTCGAAGACCTTCTCGCGCGCGAGACGTTCTTCAAGGAGCTGCCGTCCATCGAGCAGAACACCAAGGCCATCGAGACCGAGTACGCGCGCCGCGAGGACGAGGCGCTCGATGCCCGCGTCGCCGTGTACACCAAGGCGTTCGACAAGCTCATCAAGACGCCGGGCTGGTCCGAGATCGACGAGGACCAGCAGCGTCGCCTCGCCGAGCCCTTCGAGCGAGGGATGAAGTGTGGCGCGGAACATGTGCCGATCCCGCAGCTGCGCGCGGACCGCGACGCCTGCGAGGGGCGCCTGCGCGCGGCCGTGGCCGCGCTACGGCACATCATCGACGGCGAGCGCGTCGTCACCGTGAGCGTCGGCAGCTACTTCGCCGGGGGCATCGAGACCGAGGAGCAGCTCGAGGCCGCGCTCGACGGCGTGCGCGAAGAGTGCGCGCGCCTCATCGGCGCCGGAAAGAAGGTCATCGTTCAATAGGGGCGCCCGCGAGATGGACAAGGACACACGCAACGCCATTGAACGCGCCACTCAAGAGGCGCGGCGGCTCCTCGAACAGGAGTTCAGGGAGCAGCTTGAGGGCCGCTATGACATCTTCGTCGATGGACGGATCCCGCTCGCCCCCGGTGCGCACCTGTCTCTTCGCGACCGCGTGCTGTGGGACAAGCTGGTGGCCGCCGTGGCTCACAAGCGCTCGCAGGGCATCACCTCCGCGACCGCTGTCGCAACCTTCTTGCGCGATGCTGCCTTCACCACGTTCAACCGCTTCGTGGCACTCAAGATGCTCGAGGCCCGGAGGCTCGTGCAGGAGTGTATCACCAGAGGCGATAAGTCGGCGGGCTACCGTGAGTTTTGCGGTATGGCGCCAGGTCTTCTGCTCCTGCCCGATAGCGCCGGCTACCGGCTCTACATCGAGTCGCTGTTCGACGAGCTGTCAACCGAGGTGAAGGTTCTCTTCGACCGTCGCGATCCATCGAGCATGCTCTGGCCCAAGCGCGCGACCTTCGAGAAGCTCCTCGAGATTCTGAACGCCACCGAGCTCGCGCGGGTGTGGGGCGAGGACGAGACCATTGGCTGGGTCTACCAGTTCTTCAACGGCCAAGACGAGCGTCGCCAGATGCGGGCCGAGAGCCAAGCCCCACGCAACAGCCGGGAGCTCGCCGTCCGCAACCAGTTCTTCACCCCGCGCTACGTCGTCCAGTTCCTGACCGACAACTCGCTCGGCCGGACGTGGTGTGAGATGCGTGGAGCCGACTCGCAGCTCGCCCACCTCGAATATCTCGTGAAGCCCGAAGAGGGCTTCGAGGAGCGCCCCGCCAAAGACCCTCGCGATCTGCGCGTACTGGACCCCGCGTGTGGCTCCGGCCACTTCCTGCTCTACGCTTTCGACCTGCTCGCCGGCGATCCCACGCATAGCTTCTTCGGCATCTACGAGGAGGCTTGGCGTGCCGAGGCCACGCCGAAATCTGAGGTCACCGGCCGGACACTCAAAGAGGACTACGACTCCGAGCTGGCCCTGCGCCGCGCCGTCCCCGAGCTGATCCTCAAGTACAACCTCCACGGCGTCGACATCGACCCGCGCGCGGCGCAGATCGCTGGTCTCGCGCTCTGGATGCGGGCGCAGCGCGCATACAACGACCACCAGGTCGCGGCCCAAGACCGCCCGCTGATCGAGCGCACGAACGTCGTCACCGCTGAGCCGATGCCGGGGGACCGAAGCATGGTGGTGGAGTTCGCCTCGTCGCTTCGGCCGCAGGTGCTTGGCGCGCTATTCCAGCGGATGGTCGAGGAGATGCGCCTTGCCGGGGAGGTCGGCTCGCTGCTCAAGCTCGACCAGGCACTCCAGAGCGCGGTGGCGAAAGCGCGGGAGCAGTTTCTTCGCGAACAACGAGAGCCGCAGAGGATCCTGCCCGGACTCGATCTCCCACGGAACCCCCAGCTCGAGTTCGACCTCTCCGGCGTCTCTGATGAGTCCTTCTTCGACTCGGCCGAGGAGCGCATCGTCCAGGCCCTGCAAGAGTACGCCGCCGGTGCGCCGGCGTCGATGAGCGTCCGCCGCCAGCTCTTCGCCGACGATGCCGCGCAGGGCATCGCGTTCATCGACCTCTGCCGCAAGCGCTTCGATGTGGTGCTCATGAACCCGCCCTTCGGCGCGGCCAGCCTAGCGGCGAAGAAGGAGTTCGAGTCCGCCTATCCGCGGACAAGGAACGACGTCTACGCGGCCTTCGTGGAGCGCGGCATCGAGCTCCTGCACCCTACGGGCTACCTGGGAGCGGTCACGTCTCGCACCGGGTTCTTTCTTTCGAGCTTCCAGAAGTGGCGTGAGGAGATTCTGCTGAAGGAGGCACCGCCCATCGTCTTCGCCGACCTCGGCCAAGGCGTTCTCGACAGCGCGATGGTCGAGGTCGCGGCCTACTGCCTGCGCAAGGAGGCCGCTGCATGAGCACCGATTGGAGAGATGCTGCGGAGAGGCATTACGACGACGGCTTCCATCTTGAGGGCTGCGCGAGGTTCGCCAACGCCGACCATCTGTTTGGCGTCTCGACCGAGTGCGCCCTAAAGGCCGTGATGCTCGGCATTGGTCACCCTCTGGCGAAGAACGGCGACTGGCCGGATGGCCACAAAACGCACATCGATGTTCTTTGGTCGGGCTTCCAATCGTTCGCGAGCGGTCTGTTCGAGGCGAAATACGCCGCCTACCTGTCTCCAACGAACCCGTTCGGGACATGGAATGTCAACCAACGATACTGGGGCCGACATCACTTCTCGAGAGCGTCTGTCGCCCCCCACATGGCGGCTGCGACGGACTGCAACCAGCTGTTGAAGCAACTGATTCTTGACGGGGTGCTCTGATGATGTTCAACGACGCCCTCTCCAAAGCCGCGGAGATCGCGCTTCAGCACCTCGGCGATCCTGCTCGAGCAGTGGTCCTGGTTCGCGACCTCTACGGCAAGTTCCGCGTGGTCCTGCCCGACGATCGGGCCGACGTTGCCGATACTCTTGCGGCCGAGTTGTCCGATGCGCTCGGAGTCTACGGGTACGCGCCCACGTCGACGTTCCTTGGGGAGTCCGACATCGGAACGGCGGCAAGATCCGCACGTGTGATTCTCGAGGTAGAGGGCGGTGCTCAGGCGGTCCTCGTAGACCGCCTGCTGACAGGGACCGATTGGGGTGCGTCTCCGCCCGTTGAGTCAGGTGGACGGAAGCGATTCACGCTCTTCTCCATGAAGGGAGGGGTAGGCCGATCGACGACCGCAACGGCGCTCGCCTGGCACCTCGCCAAGAAGGGCAGGCGGGTGATGGTTCTCGATCTCGACCTCGAATCGCCCGGAGTCGGGACGACGCTCTTGGGCAAGAGCTTGCCTCGATTCGGCGTCGTCGACTGGTTCGTGGAGGACGCGGTCGGACAAGGCCCCCTCGTGTTGCCGCACATGGTTGCCGAGAGCGAGCTTGGAGTCGCGACGAACGGCAAAGTGCTCGTCGTCCCCTGCTTCGGAACGGACACCGGCTTCCGCGGTGCGAGCACTCATCCTGATGACCAAGGCGACTACCTTCCCAAGCTGGGGCGCGCCTACCTCGAGCGCGGTCCGACGGGGCATGAGTTCTGGCCGCACCGGCTGCTAAGGTTGGTTCGGGATCTCGAAGAGCAAGAGAAGCCCGACATCGTCTTGCTCGACAGCCGAACCGGCCTTCATGACACGAGCGCCGCGCTTATCCTTGCGATGGGCGCCGACACTTTGATGTTCGCGGTGGACACGCGCCAGACCTGGGCGGCTTATCGCTTCCTGTTTGAGCACTGGCGTTCTCATCCAGGCGTCCGCGATTTCCGCGACAGGCTTTGGGTGATCGGGTCGATGGTCCCGAGGAAAGATGGTGAGGCATACGTAGAGGGCCTCCGCGACGGTGCCTACAAGCTGTTCTGGGAGACCCTCTACGATCAGCCGCCGGAGGCCTCGGAAGACCTCAGGGATCCTGTTTCCGTGTTCAACTTCCAGCCGACGGACGAATCGGCAAACCACTACCCTCGCGAGGTGCTCTTCGATGAAGGGCTCGTGGCGTTCGACCCGCTCAGCGCGCTCCAGGAAGGCCCGATCGGCGCAGCCTATGGGAAGCTCTTCGACTGGTTCGACCGAACCTTCCTGTCGGAGGAAGCGCCATGAGCACACGCATGCGCACGGGGGAACTCCGCGAGCTGATTCGCGACGCCCTTCCGGCCGAGAGCGCCGAATACGGCGCCCCTCCGCCCAGGCACCAGTTCTTCGTGCCGAAGTCTCACGCGCGCGCGCTCCACATCAACATCCCGGTGGTGCTCGGCGACCGTGGCATGGGCAAGAGCTACTGGTGGGCTGCGCTTCAGTCCCGAGAGCACCGCGGGCTCCTTGCCCGCGCGGCGCCCGATGTTCGAATCCGCGAGGAGACTCTCGTCTTCCCGGGCTTCGGGAAGACGCCTGACCTGAAGCAGTACCCAACCAAGGACGTGTTCGCCCGCCTCTTGGGCGCCGGGCAGAAGTCGCGCCTCGTCTGGAAGGCGGTTGTTGTTTGGAGCGCGTCGCGCTATGCAGCCGAGCATGGTCTCGGCCGGAATGCGGACAATGGCGCGGGCCAGGGAGACCGGACGGGCTCTGGTGGTGGAGGCGACGTCGGCACGGGACTCTGGGACGGATCGGGCGTCGATGGGCGGCAGGTTCCGCCGGTGGACCTCCTACTACCGGCTGTCGACTCTTGGGAGGAGCGCGTCGCCTGGGCGGTGGACCAGCCCGAGGCCGTCGATCGGCTGCTGCAGCAGTTCGACGAGGCCCTGCACGCCATCGAGCGCGACAGCATCTGGGTCTTCGACGCCATCGACGACGCAGCGGATGACGCCGCCACCTTCTACAGCCTGGTGGAAGGCCTCTGTCAACTCGCGCTCGAGCTCCGCTCGTTTCGCCACCTGCGCGCCAAGGTCTTCCTGCGCACGGATCAGTTCGCGGACCGACGCGTCGGTCGCTTCCCCGACGCGTCGAAACTGCGGGCCTCGACGGCGTCGCTGCGCTGGTTGACGACCGAGCTGTACGGCCTGCTCTGGCAGCTCCTCGGCAACCACCCGTTGCGGGGCGCAGAGTACCGCCAGGACCTGTACACGACGCTCTTCGAGCACAAGCTCAAGGGCCGCGGCCTCGGCAGGGACGAGAAGCAGGAGATCCTCAGGCTCTCGGGAGCCGTCAACTGGGCGCCTCCGCCCGAGTCACAGTTCGAGCCGGCCATGCAGGAGCGGCTCTTCCACCGGCTCACCGGTCCTTTCATGGGCGAGAGCGCCCGCAAGGGATTTCCGTATCGGTGGCTGCCTACGCACTTGGCGGATGCCCACGGTGACATCAGCCCGCGCAGCTTCCTTTCCGCTCTGACCACGGCAGTGTCGCACACGGCTGACCATGACGCGGATCACGACTTCGCGGTCCACTTCCGCAGCCTCCACGCCGGTGTACACGAGGCGTCCCGTATTCGGGTTGGCGAGATCGCCGAGCATCCCTGGGTGCAGCCGCTGATGGCGGCGCTCGTCGGGCACGTGGCAGTGCCCTTTGAGTTCCCCGACGCGGAGGCGCGGTGGCACGAGACAGACGCGCTCTCGGATGCGGATGTCGTCGCGGCCGAGGTCGACTCGGCCGACAGCGCGCGGAAGCGCCTCGCGGAACTTGGCGTCTGGCGGGAGATGAAGACCGGGCGCCTCGACGTGCCGGACATCTATCGACTTGGCTTCAAGCTGGCGCGCCGGGGCGGGGTTCCGCTCAAGCGCGACGGGGAGGTGCGGTGATGAAGACGATCTTCTTTAGGGTTATTGACGCGCCGGTAGACTCCAAAGGCGAACTACTGAAAGCTCTCATCGGGAGCCGCGAGCCGAACTTACACGGTGTTCGTCGCGTTTTTCGCGTGGACACGGAGGCGATCCATCGAGTTCCGACGGCACCCTTCGCTTATTGGGCATCCGAAGCGCTCATTAGCGCGTTCCATCGACTGCCGCGCTACGAAAACGATAAGCGAACGGCCCTGCAGGGAGCATCGACGTGTGACGACTTCAGATATGTCCGCTTCTGGGCGGAGGTTCGCCCCGCCCTTAAGAGCACCGGTCCGCGGTGGGTTGGGTTCGCGAAAGGGGGACGCTTTGCTCGATTCTACGCTGACGTTCCTGTACTCGTTCGGTGGGATGAGAAGCGACTGAGCTTCCACGGCTTCGTCGGTCGGCCCGGACGGTGGAACCCGAAGCCCGTCTCTGCAGACCACTACCTCAAGCCCGCCGTAACTTGGCCTCTACGCGGGGTCGTGTTTTCTGCGCAAGCTCTTCCTGCAGACTGCGCCTTCAGTGTCGGAGGCAAGGTCGCACTCGCGCCCCTCGACGAGCTGCCGCTCTGTCTCGGCATCTTCAACTCGGTTCCCTTCAATGCAGCGATTTCGCTATTCGCTGGCAAGGCGGGCGGCTTCCAGTATGAGACCGGCGTAATAAACGCGGCGCCATTTCCACTGCCCCACCAAGCGGTGGAGCTTCGCATTGTCGAATTGTGTACGGGAGGATGGCGAACTGTGAGGAGGCTCGACTCTCGAAACGAGATATCCCACGCTTTCGTGCTCCCGCCGCTGTTAGCAACAGGAAATGATCCATCAGCCACGCTCGCCGAGCGGTCCCAGGCCGCCTCAAACTCCGCTGCCGCCGCTCGAGATGCGGTTCGGATAGTGGAGAACGAACTGAATGACATCTGTGCAGGTCTGTACGGTGTGTTTCTCGGGGACCTTGAGACCGTTTCGCCGCTGGAGGTGTTGACCGAATCGGAGGAAGAGCCTGCCCCCGAATCCGAGTTCGACGACGAGTCGGATCATGAGGCTAGTGTCGCGGAAGAGGTCGACCCTGCGCCGATGGTAGCCTCCCTTCTCTCGTGGACGTTGGGCGTAGCCTTCGGCCGTTTCGATGTCTGCCTCGCGACCGGCGAACGCGCTGGTCCGCCCGAACCGGAGCCCTTCGACCCGCTGCCCGTCTGTTCGCCTGGAATGCTGACGGACGACGATGGCCTACCAGTCGCCGTGCCACCGTCGGGCTACCCGATGACCTTCCCGACGGACGGCATCCTCGTCGACGACTCCGGTCACCCGCGCGACCTCGTTCGCGCCGTTCGGTCGGTGTTCGATACGGTCTTCGACGACGACAACGCGCGCTGGCGCGAGGCCGCCGAGCTCCTCGGCACGCCAGACATGCGAACCTGGTTCGCTCGCGACTTCTTTGAGTCGCACATCAAGCGCTACAGCCAGAGCCGTCGCAAGGCGCCGATTTACTGGCAGCTCGCCACGCCATCTGCGAGCTACTCGGTGTGGCTCTACATCCACGCATTCAGTAAGGACACGCTCTTTCGCGTACAGAACGACTTCGCAGCGCCGAAGCTCGCGCATGAGGAGCGGCGCCTCGAGTCGCTCACCGCCGAGCTTCGCGACGGCGCGACGGCCGCCCAGCGCAAGACCCTCGCCGCGCAGGAAGCGCTCGTTGACGAGCTGCGCGCGTTTCTCGACGAGGTGAAGCGCGTCGCGCCGCTCTGGAAGCCAAACCTCGACGACGGCGTCATCATCAACTTCTCTCCGCTCTGGCGGCTCGTTCCGCAGAACAAGTCTTGGCAGAAGGAGCTGAAGTCCACCTGGGACGCTCTCTGCGAGGGCAAGTACGACTGGGCCCACCTCGCGATGCACCTCTGGCCCGAGCGGGTGGTGCCCAAGTGCGCGAAGGACCGCAGCCTCGCCATCGCCCACGGGCTCGAGGAAGTGTTCTGGGTCGAGGGCACCGACGGCAAGTGGACCGCTCGCCAAGCGCCCACGCGCAGCATGGACGAGCTTGTGCGGGAGCGAACCTCGCCCGCCGTAAAGTCCTCGCTGAAGAGCGTGCTCGACGCGCCTGCGGCCGCCGGCAAGAGCAGTGGGCGTCGTTCTGATGGGCGTCGCAAGCCATCTGCAACAGCCGCATTAGGTGGTTGATGGATAAGGAGACCCGTAACGCCATCGAACGCGCCACCCAGCGCGCGCGGAAGCTCCTCGAGGAGGACTTCGCCGCGCAGCTTGAGGGCGACTTCGACGTGCACCGTGACGGCGCGGTGGCCGCGAAGGCCGGCGGCCACCTCTCGGCCCGGCAGGCGTTCCAGCGTGAGCGCATCGTCGCCGCCATCGAGCACAAGCGTGCCGCGGGCATGGGCGCTGCCGATGCCGCTCGCGACTACCTGCGGGACGCCGCGTTCACGACGCTCAACCGCTTCGTCGCTCTCAAGATGCTTGAGGCCCGGGACCTGATGCAGGAGTGCATCACGAAGGGCGAGCAGTCCGCCGGCTACCGCGAATTCTGCGGCATGGCGCCCGGGCTTCCGCTCCTGCCCGACAGCGCGGGGTACCGGCTCTACATCGAGTCGCTCTTCGATGAGCTGTCGACCGAGGTAAAGGTCCTCTTCGACCGCCGCGACCCGTCGAGCGTACTGTGGCCGAAGCGCGCGACCTTCGAGCAGCTCCGCGAGATCTTGAACGCCACCGAGCTTGCCCGCGTATGGGGCGAGGACGAGACCATCGGCTGGGTCTACCAGTTCTTCAACAGCCAGGACGAGCGCCGCAAGATGCGCGAGGAGAGTCAGGCCCCTCGCAACAGCCGCGAGCTGGCGGTGCGCAACCAGTTCTTCACCCCGCGCTACGTGGTGCAGTTCCTCACCGACAACACGCTCGGCCGCATCTGGTACGAGATGCGCGGCACGAAGACCGCGCTCGCAGACAAGTGCGAGTACATGGTCCGCAAGCCCGGCGAGGAGTTCGCGCCGCGTGCGAAGAAGGACCCGCGCGATCTGCGCGTGCTCGACCCGGCCTGCGGCAGCGGGCACTTCCTGCTATACGCCTTCGACCTGCTGCTCGCGATCTACGAGGAGGCCTACGTCGACCCGGAGAGCCCGAAGAGCGAGGCCACGGGCAAGGCGCTCGCCGAGGACTACCCAAGTCTCGACGCGCTGCAGAAGGCTGCGCCGGGGCTCGTCCTCGCACACAACCTCCACGGCGTCGACATCGACCCGCGCTGCGCGCAGATCGCCCAGCTCGCGCTGTGGATGCGGGCGCAGAAGGCGTACCGGGACTTCGGCATCGGGCGCGGCGACCGCGCGCAGATCCGCCGGTCGAACATTGTCGTGGCAGAGCCGCTCGTCGCCGACGACCAGATCGCCAAGGAGTTCGTGGCGAAGCTGGGCGACGCGGAGCTCGGGCGCGTGTTCACGTCGCTGGTCGAGTCGCTGAGCCTCGCGGGCGACCTCGGTCTGCTCCTGCGCGTCGAGAAGCTCGTGAGGACCACCCGCAAGCAGGGTGAGCTGTTCGCGCCGCCCGAAGAGCGTATTCGCGCTGCCGTTGATCGCTTCGTGCGCGACGAGAATGGCACATTGAGTACGCGGCGCCGTCTCTTTACCGACGACGCAGCGCACGGCGTAGCGCTCCTCAGCATTTCGGAGAAAAATTTCGACGCGGTGCTGATGAACCCGCCGTTTGGAGACGGCACGATCCGCGCCAGAAAGGAACTCGAGAGTTCCTATCCTCGGACGAAGAACGACATCTACGCGGTCTTCGTGGAGCGCGGCATCGAGCTGCTCATCGATCGGGGCCTGTTGGGGGCCATTACTTCCCGCACCGGATTCTTCCTGACCTCGTTTCAACGATGGCGCGAGGACATCATCCTCGCCAACGCACCGCCCGCGGTGTTTGCTGATCTTGGCCTCGGCGTGATGGATGCCGCGTTGGTTGAGGCGGCAGCCTATTGCCTTGAGCGTTCGTCGAGTAATGGGGAGCGCCGTACGGTGTTCCTTCGCGTTCTAGAGGAGCTTGAGGACAAAGCGCAGGCACTGAGCGCGGCGGTTCTGCGCCCTGATGAGAAGGGAATGCACCGGCGGTTTGACGTCTCGCCGGTCACCTTCTCGGCTGTGCCTGGGAGCCCTTTCGCCTATTGGGTGAGCGACGCGCTCCGCAGCGTGTTTCAGCACCAGCCGGCCTTTGAGGCAGAACATCGTGAGGCTCGCCAAGGGCTCGCGACGGCGGACGATTTTCGCTTCGTTCGATTGTGGTGGGAGGTCGCCATGCGAGAGAGCATCGGGACTCCAACAGGCAAGTGGTTCCCGTTCGCGAAAGGTGGCCCGTACTCCCCGTTCTATTTCGACCTTCACCTGATGGTGAACTGGCAGTCGGATGGCGTCGAGATCGTCACGCTGACAAAGCCCAGCTCAGATCGTCCTGCATCACGCCCGCAGAACACCGGCTACTTTTCGCGTCCTGGTCTGACGTGGCCGCGGCGGACCAAGAGCGAGCTTTCGTTTCGAGTCATGCCGCGCGGCTGCGTGTTCGGCGACAAAGGACCCGCCGCGTTTGTTGATCAGGATGGCTCTCAGGCACTCCTTTCGACTCTCGCTCTTGCGACTTCCAAAGCATTCAGGTCGCTGGTTGAGTTTCAGCTTGCTGCTGCCGACGCGAAGGCAGGCGGCGCCGCGCGGTCGTACGAGGTTGGAGTCATTCAGCGGACGCCTCTCGCACGCACGACCGATGCTCAGGAGCGGGCTTTGGCTGGAACAGCCCACCAAGCATGGGCCATGAAGCGCGCGCTTGACTCGTGCATCGAAACCTCGCACGCGTTCGCACTCCCTGATGGTCCAAACGCACACAGGGGCGACTTCGACCGTGCGGACATGGAGAGGCGCATCGCTGCGCTTCAACAGGAGATCGACGAGTCCGCGTTTGGGTTGTACGGCATCGGCCTCGAAGATCGTGCAGCCATCGAGGCGTCATTCAGTCGTGCATCCACAACCCCTGACGCTGCTGCGGACGGCGAAGACGAAGAGGACGAACTCGGCGAGTCGAGCGCTGGTCAGGGCGGCGTTATCGCGTCCATCGCGTCCTGGCTCGTCGGCGTCGCCTTCGGCCGCTTCGACCCCCGCCTCGCGACCCGCGAGCGCTCCATCCCGCCCGAGCCCGAGCCCTTCGACCCGCTGCCTTCGCGCTCGCCCGGCATGTACCCGGAGGGCGAAGAGCCCTCCGACCGCCCCGACATCCTTGTCGACGACGAAGGTCACGCGGACGACCTCGCCGCGCGCGCTATCGCTGTCGCCGAGCGCGTAAAGGTCGACGCGCCTGAGAACCTCCGCGCGTGGCTCGCCAAAGAGTTCTTCCCGCTGCACATCAGGATGTACTCGAAGAGCCGACGCAAGGCGCCGATCTACTGGCAGCTCGCGACGCCCTCCGCGAGCTGCTCGGTTTGGCTCTACATCCACGCGTTCAGCAAGGACACGCTCTTCCGCGTCCAGAACGACTACGTCGCGCCCAAGCTCGCACACGAAGAGCGGCGCCTCGAGTCGCTCACGAGCGAGCTGCGCGACGGCGCGACCGCCGCCCAGCGCAAGACTCTCGCCGCGCAGGAGGCGGTCGTTGACGAGCTGCGCGCTTTTCTCGACGAGGTGAAGCGCGTCGCGCCGCTCTGGAAGCCGAACCTCGATGACGGCGTCATCATCAACTTCGCCCCGCTCTGGCGGCTCCTTCCGCAGAACAAGTCCTGGCAGAAGGAGCTGAAGTCCACCTGGGACGCGCTCTGCGAGGGGAAGTACGACTGGGCGCACCTCGCGATGCACCTGTGGCCCGAGCGCGTGGTCCGCAAGTGTGCGAAGGACCGGAGCGTCGCCATTGCCCACGGGCTCGAGGACGTGTTCTGGGTCGAAGGCAGCGACGGCAAGTGGACCGCGCGCAAGACGCCCACGCGCAGCGTCGACGAGCTCGTGCGCGAGCGAACCTCGCCCGCTGTGAAGTCCGCGCTCAGGAGCCTACTCGAAGCGCCTGCTGCCGCCGGTAAGAGCGGCGGGCGTCGTGGTGGTGGCCGTCGCAAGTCCGCTGCCGCCGCCGATGGAGGAGACGCCTGATGCACACGCTTCACGACTACGTGGCGAAGCAGCTCGCCGACAAGATCAAGTCCCGTCGCGTCGTCGTCTGGTACGACGAGCGCGGCGAGTTCCAGCCGTTCGTGGACGAGGTGCGCGGTGGTCCGCGGGCGGTGAGCGATCCCGTTCCCGTGGCTGTCGCGGGCACGAAGGCGAGCCTCGCCGAGTTCTCGGGCTCGATGTTCGAGCTGCGCGCAATCGTTGAGCCGCATGTGAGCGGAGACGCGCCGGGCGCGGTGGTCATCTACCTGCCGGGCGTCGCGCGTGACCGCCACGCGTCGGTACTGATGGAACTGGAGAAGGCCGGTACGACCTGGGAGCCGCAGCTCAAGCAGCTCGCCAAGAACGTCCTGCTCCAGAAGTACACCCTCGGTGTCGTCGACGAGATGCTGCCCTTCGACCGCAAGGTCTCCTACGAGGACCTTGCGCGCGCGGCCGCCGGCAACTCCGGCGCGGAGCCGCCGTCGATCCTGAAGAGCATCTTCCACGACGCCAGCGGCAACGAAGGCCTCCTCACGGCGTGGCTCGTGAGCGACGCACGGGACGCGGAGATCGTGAGCAAGGAGGCGACGCGCGAGCTGACCAAGCTCGTGAAGGCGCGGCTGGGGCTCGACCTCGTTGCGGACTCTCCGCTCGCGAAGCTCCGCGCCATCACGCTGCGCTACGTGCTCGCGGGCGAGTTCCGGCTCGACCTGTCCTGTGACGCGCCCGCGTCGCTCGACGGTGTCGGGAAACCGCAGACGAAGGACGAGGAGTCCGCCGTGCGAGAGCTCGCGCGGCGCCTGCGCACCGGCCACGCCGATGCCTACGCGGCGCTCGCGGACCGCGTCGAGGAGGAACTCGGGCTCAATAACGCCAAGCTGCCTGCGGGCGCGCTCGGCTCCATCGACACGTTCCGCTTCGAGGAGCGCGCGCTCCTTCGCCACGCGGGCGAGCTGATCTCGAACGGCAAGTTCGGCGAGGCGCTCGCGCTCGTCGCGGACCGAGAGCAGAGCTTCTGGCTTGACCGAGACGTCAGCAGGAAGGCCCAGTGGGAAGCCACTCGGCGCATGGCCGAGCTGGGCAACGTCGCGATTGGAGTGCGAAAGGCCGTCAACAAGACCTCGGGAGACGCCGCCGCGTGGCTAGCTGCCTACGTGTCGAAGGACGGGTGGTTCCGCCTCGATCAGGCCCAGCGCCGCCTCGAGGCCTGGGTGGCGAACCTCGACGAAGAGCCCGAGGAGCGCCCGCTCGGTGTAGTCCGGCGCGCCCACGAGGACACGTGCCACGCGATGGCGGAAGGCTTCACCAAGGCGCTCGTGAAGGCCGGGTGGGCCGTGCCCGGAGCCCTCCACCAGACGCGCGTCTGGAGCGAGATCGTCGCCGACAAGCCAAAGCCCGTCGCCTACTTCCTCGTCGACGCGATGCGGTTCGAGATGGGCGTCGAGCTCGCGGCGCGCTTGCCCAAGACGTCTGAGGTCACCGTGCACGCCGCCGTGGGCGCGCTGCCGAGCATCACGCCCATCGGAATGGCGGCGCTGCAGCCCGGCGCCTCCGCGAGCTTCTCGGTCGTCGAACAGAGCGGCAAGCTCGGAGCTCGCATTGACGACAGCTTCCTGCCCGACCTCGGTGCCCGTAAGAAACACGCCGCGGCGCGCGTCCCGACGCTCGCCGACTTCTCGCTCGACGAGCTCTTGAGCCTACAGCCATCGAGGCTCGCGAAGAAGCTCGACGGCGCACAAGTCCTCGTCGTTCGCTCGCAAGAGATTGATCATGCGGGTGAGACGGGCTTCACCTTCCAGGCGCGGCAGGTGATGGACACCGTCATCGACAACCTCGCGCGCGCCATTCGCAAGCTCTCCGCAGCGGGCATCGAGCACGCTGTGGTAACGGCCGACCATGGTCACCTGTTCTTCGCAGCTGACCGCGACCAGTCGATGCGCATCGATGCGCCTGGCGGCAACACCGTGGATCTGCATCGCAGGTGTTGGATCGGCAAAGGAGGAAGAACCCCGCCCGGTTGTTGCCGAGTGCCTGCGAGGGAGCTCGGATACGACTCGGATCTCGAGTTCGTATTCCCGGTGAGCACCGCGGTGTTCAAAGCGGGCGGCGACCTCGCCTACAGCCATGGTGGCCCGTCGCTGCAGGAACTTGTCGTGCCGGTGGTCACGGTCAGAACCGTCGCACCGGCGGCATCGCGGCCGTCGGCCGCGCCGATCGCGGTGACAGGCCTGCCCGACGCCATCACCAATCGAATCTTCAGCGTATCGCTGCAATTTGGTGGGGAGAACCTTCCGGTCTTTCAGTCTTCGAGGAATGTACGACCGTTGCTCATGTCGGGCGCTAAGCAGGTCGGTGCCGTGGGCATGGCCATCGACGCCGAGCTTGATCGTGCAACAGGCATGATTGCACTCGACAGCTCAAAGACGGCAGTCGTGGCGTTTCTCCTCAGTGACGAGAGCGTTGAGTCAGTGCGGGTGGTCGTTCAGGATCCCACCACTGATGCGGAGCTCTATCGCTCGCCGCGCGATATCCCCGTACGACTCGGAGTGTAGGACATGAGCACCGGCGTGACGCCAGCGCGTGACTCCCTCGACGACAAGGTGAATCGCGCCTTCGCGGGCAAGGTGGTGCGCAAGGACCTCGTGCGCAAAGTGAAGGTCGGAGCGAACGTCCCGGTGTTCGTCCTCGAGTTCCTCCTGGGGAAGTACTGCGCGTCCTCGGACGAAGTCGCGATCCAGATGGGGCTTCAGGTTGTCAACGATACCCTCGCCTCGAACTACATCCGCTCCGACGAGTCGATGAAGGCGCAGGCGATCGTCAAGGATCGCGGACGCCACAGCTTCATCGACAAGGTCAAGGTTCGCATCGTTGATTCGGACTACTGGGCCGACGTCACGAACTTCGGCCACAAGAACGTGCACATCCCCGAACACTATGTGCGCGAGTACGAACGTCTGGTGATGGGCGGCATCTGGGCGCAGGTGGACATGCGCTTCGAGTACGACGAGGCGTCCAAGGGGAAGAACCCGTTCTGGATCGACCGCCTCACCCCGATCCAGATCGCAACGTTCGACCTCGAGGAGTACCGACGACTTCGACAAGCGTTCACCAGCGATGAGTGGCTCGATCTCATGCTGCGGAGCATGGGATACGAGCCAGGCGAAATGACCCGCCGTCTCAAGATGCTCTTCCTCGTTCGGCTCATCCCGCTCACGGAGCGCAACTACAACCTCGTCGAGCTGGGGCCGCGCGGCACCGGTAAGAGTTATGTCGTCCAGGAGGTCTCGCCGTACTCCGCACTCCTGACCGGCGGCACCACGGTGGCCAACCTCTTTGGCCACATGTCAGGGCGCCAGAAGGGAATGGTGCAGATCTGGGATGTCGTGGGTTTCGACGAAGTCGCCGACCTCCAGAAGATGCCCAAGGAGGTCATCACGACGATGAAGACCTTCTGCGAGTCGGGGAGTTTTCAGCGTGGACAGGAGGCCGTCACCGGCGATGCCAGCATCGCCATGTTCGGCAACACCAACCAGCCGATTGATGTCATGGTGCAGACCGGGCACCTGTTCGCCCCGATGCCCGACATCATTCGCGACGACATGGCGTTCATCGATCGCCTGCACTTCTATCTCCCCGGCTGGGAGATCCCGAAGATGCGGAACGACCTGTTCACAGACCATTACGGATTTGTGGTCGACTACCTGGCCGAAGCACTCCGTGAACTGCGGAAGCACAACTTCACCGAAGTAATCGACCGGCACTTCTCTCTTGGCTCGCACCTCAACGCCCGCGACCGCAAGGCGGTGCGGAAGACTGTGTCGGGGCTGATGAAGATCCTGTACCCGCACGGCGAAGTGTCTCAGGAGGAGCTCGCCGAACTGGTCGAGTTCGCGCTGGAAGGGCGGCGCCGAGTGAAGGAGCAGCTGAAGAAGATGGGCTCCTTCGAGTACTACCATACTTCGTTCAGCTACACGCTGCACGAGACTGGCGAGGAGCGCTTCGTCGGCGTTCCCGAGCAGGGGGGCCGCGACCTCATCTCGACCGACCCGCTCGCGCCAGGCACGGTGTACACCGCCGGCGTTACTTCCGACGGGACGGTCGGCCTGTATCGAGTCGAGATCTCCGTTTCCACGGGCACCGGGAAGTTGAAGCTGGCCGGAGGTGTCGCGGGCGCGATGAAGGAGTCGGTGAGTCGCGCCTTCAGCTACATGCAGGCCAAGAAGTCGGAGCTCGGGATCGCGAGGGACATGGACACCTCCGACCTGCACGTCGAGGTGATTGATCTTCTCGCCAATCGAGTGGACGCCGAAGTCGGCGTGGCATTCTTCGTGGCGTGCTACTCGGCGCTCAGGAAGGCGCCCGTCAGCCCTGCCCTGCTCGTACTCGGGGACATGAGCGTCCAAGGGAACATCAAGCCGCTGCGTTCGCTCGTTGAGCCTTTGCAGGTGGCGAAGGACAACGGGGCGAAGCGGGCGCTCATTCCGATCGAGAACAAGCGGAGCTTTCTCGAGGTGAGTGGCGATATCGTGGAGCAGGTCGATCCGGTGTTCTATGGGGATCCGCGGACGGCGGCGATGAAGGTGCTGGGGTTGGCGTGAGAATGAGACGCTTGACGTCTAGCGTCGGCCCGGCTTGCTCGCTCGGACGGCTGTCACAGCGGTTGAGAAACCTCGTCTACAGTCGTGTCACGTCGACGACGTCGGAGAGCAATTGGTGAACACTTCTCAACAACGAATGCCGCATCGACCGCGCATAAGGGATAAATGCGTGCGCCCGACGATGGTTTTCGCGGGCATCGTTGTCGTCCTTTGCAGCGCCATATCGACTCATACAGCAGGGGCGCAGGACGACTTGCATTGGGCACCAGCGGTACGGACTCCGACACATCGCATCCTCGTCGATACAAGGAGTATCAGAAAGCTCGACGCCGCTGTGGTGGAAGCGTTGACTCAGGAGCGCTACGAACGGGTTCAGGAAGACTCGGCCACCCTGTCTCTCGAGGAAGCTAGGCAACTAAACTGGGCGACAGTCTGGCGGAAGTACTACTTCACGCGACGGTCGCTCCTGATGCGTTTTGACTGTCGCGGTCACCGCATCGCATTTGTGGAAACGAGCTTTCTTGGCCCTGACGGGTCTGTGGTTCACGCGTACTCCTCCAAGAATGCAGACTATTTGCCTGCTGTTCCAAACTCGGTCGGTGCATCGGTACTGGAGGTAGTTTGTCTGCTCGCGGGAGTGGGGTAAGTGCTCCGGTCAAGTAACAGAGCCGAGGTAGATTGCGAATGTGCAGTGAGCCTTAGCAAGAAGGTGGCGGCGGGACCCGGCCACCGATGCGGCAGTGGGAAGTAGAAAGCGACGGAGATGCGCTTGCCCGGGCTGTCGGGGTCGAGGCGGATCATCTTGACGTCCTCCCGGAAAGTCCACTCCACGCTGTCTACCCGGCAGCGGAGCTTACCCGACAGTCTGCCTAACAGTTGCCAAAGGACGGGGAGACCCTCAGTGAGTGAATGACGATGCGAGCGAATGCAGAGCTGACGCCCATAACTGGCGATGCGCGCACAATTGTACTGTCGCTCAAGCCGCGTTGGGTCGACGCAATCGAGTCCGGCGAGAAGGTCTACGAGTTTCGCCGAAGGGTACCGCGCCAACCTCCGCCTTTCCCGGTGGTGATCTACGCAACGAGTCCTCGATGTGCCATTGTGGCGACCGCGTGGGTTTCGGAGGTTAGACAACTTCCACCTGGCGCGCTACTTGAGCATGCCCGGTCTGGCGTGGGAGGCGAGCCTGAACGGGAAGTTCTCGACTATTTTCGTGGACTCCAAAGCGGATTCGCACTGCGAATCGAGCGGTTCGCACGTCTTCCGGCGCCTCTCGAGCTGAGCGCGCTTCGCCTTCTCTCGTTCGTTCCACCACAGAGCTTCGCCTATCTCGACTCGTTCCCGAGAGTCGGAAACATATTAGCGCTTAGCGGCCGTACGGATGCCGGCTGACAGAATGGGTGCGGGAGCGAGCTCGTGACAACACACAACAGTCGCACGACGATTGGTCGTTCGGTGCGCCTATCACAGGAGCGACTACGGTTTGTTGCTTCGCTGCGCGCCGACTTGCAGCGCAATGGCACGCGCATTCGTATCGTCACTACCAAAGCGACAATGCGAGTGCGTATTCGCAATCTCGCAGTAGCGCCTGGTCGTGCATTGAGCGCCTTGCGCCAATCGCAGCTTCTCGAAGAGGGCGCCTTCGTCACGACAATGGAAAAATTGGGGGTCGCGGACCTGTTCGCGAGTGGTGTTGATGTTGACCTCGCGCGCTGTACTCCTGTGCTCGTTCCATGCACCACGAGACTGGAGCATTCGTTATTCCGATACCTGCGCCTGATGCAATCCGTTGCAAGCCAAGAGCGGGTTGGACGGCGCTTGAAGTACCTCGTCATCGATGTGGGGCAAGGGCGTTGTCCTGCCTCAGTTGAAATGTGACTCCCACTGCCTCCACACTATGGAGGTACCCGGAGGAGTCCATGAGTCGACGGAACGGCAAGAAACCAGCGCGGC
>MEDZ01000002.1:327614-353264 GCA_001724275.1 Gemmatimonadetes bacterium SCN 70-22 | reverse complement strand
CGCCGGAGGCGTATGCGCGGTGGGGGGTGGGGGGGTGGGTACGGGTGGATTTTGGGGGGATTTCAGGGGGGGAAGGGGGGGGTGTAGGGGGGTGAACACGGAGGGGCACGGGGGGACGGAGGGGCACGGGGGAGGGCAAGAACACGGGGGAGGGCAAAAACTCCGGGGAGGGCAAAAACTCGGGGGAGGGCAAAAACACGGGGGCGCCTTGGAGGGCGACCCCGGTTTCCGTTGCGCGATGTATGGTTGGTGCCGGTGTCAGGGTTGCACGTTGCAGCCGTCCACCTTTACACAGTCGGGGTCGATGGGGGGGAGGTTGAGGCGCGCCAGCTCCTTGTTCACGGCGACCAGGTCGGTCTTCCACACCTGTGCCAGCCGATCGGTGTAGCCCTTCAGCTCGGTGGTGAGGATCCCGAAGATCTCGGGCATGTTGGTGGTGGGGCGGCCGTCGCCGCGCTCGCTCATCGCGAGGAGGTTGGCGAGGCGGTTGTTGACCTTGATGGGGAAGTTGAGCGGGTCCTGCCCCGACTGGTTGCGCACCTGGTAGACGTTCTCCTCCACCGCGGAGGCATCGGTGCGCAACGTCTCGCCGGCCGACTTGAGGGCGGCATCATTCGCTGCGCGCTTGTAGCGGTCGTCCAGCTGCGACTTGACGCGACGGATGGCGATGACCGAGCGATTGGCTTCGGTGGCCTTGTCGCGGACCTGGCGCCCGAAGCGGTACTGGGCGACGAGGTCGGCGTCGGTGACGTCGGCGATCCATGGGTTGCGCCTGACGGTGACCGGGGCGGTGAGCTTCTTGCCGTCGACGGTGAGGCGCGCGGTGTAGCGCCCCGGGGGGAGCATGGGGCCATTGGTGCCGGCTCCCCAGAGGATCATCCCCGGAAACGAGACGATCCCCTCGGCGCGCCCGTCCCAGAGGAGGCGCTGGAGTCCGGTCCCCTTGGGGAGGTAGGTCACGCCGCCGCGGCGCCCGCCCCCTGCGGGGGGGCGCGTGGAGTCGGGGCGCGTCGTGTCCGGCACGAAGGTGCGGAGGGCGACGCCGGCGGAGTCGAGGATCTCGAGCGATGCCGACTTGTAGGGGTGCCCGAGCCACCAGCTGATCACGATGCCGGGGCCCGAGCGTACCAGGGTGGGCGGGGTGAAGAGGTGGGCGTCGGAGGCGAGGATCGCCGGGGTGGCCTGCCGGAGCGGGGCGATGTTGTCGAGCACCCAGAATCCGCGCCCGTGCGTCCCGATCACGAGCTCGTTCGCCTCGACGATGAGGTCGGCGACCGGGACGTCGGGGAGGTTGAGCGAGAGGTTCTCCCAGTTGGCACCGTCGTCATACGAGATGTAGACGCCGTGCTGGGTGGCGGCGTAGAGGAGCCCCTGGCGCGTGGGATCCTCGCGCACGGCGTGCACGTAGGCGTCGGCGCGGATGCCGTTGACGATCTTCGTCCACGTCTTCCCGTAGTCGGCGGTCTTGAAGATGTACGGTGCGAAGTCGTTGAGGAGCGGCTTGCGGACCGAGACGTAGGCGGTGCCTGACGAGAAGTTGGAGGCGTCGATCTGCGAGACGCGCCCGAAGTCGGGCATCTCCTTCGGCGTCACGTTGGTCCACGTCTTCCCGAAGTCGCGGGTCACGTGCACCAGGCCGTCGTCGCTCCCCGTCCAGATGACGTTCACGTCCTTCTTGCCCGGGCCGACGGAGAAGATGGTGCCGTAGACCTCGGGGCCGTTCATGTCGCCGGTGATCGGGCCGCCGGACTTCTCCTGGGTTTCGGGGGCGTGGCGGGTGAGGTCGCCGGAGAGGCGCAGCCAGGTCTTGCCGCCGTCGCGCGTGGCCCACAGGCGCTGCGACGAGACGAACAGGAGCTTGGGGTCGACCTTCGAGAAGAGGATCGGGAAGGTCCACTGCCACCGTTCCTTGATCTCCTTGCTCGGCTCGCCGGAATAGAACCACGGGTACGGGTTCACCTCGCGCGATGTTTGCAGCCGGCGGTTGAACTTGTCGACGTAGGCGCCGTTGTTGGTCCCGGAGTAGAAGACGTCCGGGTCGAGCGGGTCGGGGGCGATGTAGCCCGGCTCCCCGCCGCCGGCGACGTATGACACGGACATCCCGCCCAGCGTGATGTCGCGGCGGGTGGTGTCGCCGCTGTTCCCCATCCCGCCGCGCCGCCCGCCGCTCCCCAGCCCGAAGGCGGCGGCGTTCCAGTTGAACGGGGTGCAGAGGGTGGAGTTGTCCTGCTGCGACCCGCAGACGTGGTACGTGGTGTGGGCGGTGGTGATGACGTGGTAGAACTGCTCGGTGGGGTAGTCCTGGTCGGTCCAGCGGCCGCCGGTGTTGCTGCTGACGGCACCGCCCCCGTCATTGCCGACCACCAGGTGCGCCGGGGCGTCGGGGTCGATCCACAGGTCGTGGAAGTCGCCATGCGTCCCGTTGTCGATGGCCTTCATCGTCTTGCCGCCGTCGGTGGAGCGGAACATGGACGTGTTCTGCATGTAGACCACGTCGGCATCGCGCGGATCGGCGAAGACGTGCGTGTAGTAGAACGCACGCTGGCGGATGGAGCGATTGTCGTTGACCAGCGACCAGCTGGCGCCGGCGTCGTCGCTGCGGAACAGGCCCCCCTTCTCGTTCTCGACCAGCGCGTAGACGCGGTTGGAGTTGGCCCCGGAGACGGCCACGCCGATCCGCCCCACGAGCCCCGCCGGCATCCCCGGGTTGCGGGTGATCTCGGTCCAGGTCTCGCCGCCATCGGTGCTCTTGAACAGCCCGCTGCCGGGGCCGCCGCTCGACATCTGGTATTCCTTGCGGTACGCCTCCCACAGCGATGCGTAGAGCACGTTGGGGTTGTTGCGGTCGATCGAGATGTCGATGGCGCCGCTCCGGTCGTCGCGGAAGAGGACGCGCTTCCACGTGTTGCCGCCGTCGGTGCTCTTGAAGACGCCGCGCTCGTCGCTCGGGACGGAGTACTTGCCGAACGAGGCGACGTAGATGATGTCGGGGTTGGTGGGGTGGATGCGGATCTTGGAGATCCCGTGCGACTCCTTGAAGCCGACGTGCGTCCAGGTCTTCCCGCCATCGCGACTGCGATAGACGCCGTCGCCGGGCATGATGTTGCCGCGGATGCAGGTCTCGCCGGTGCCGATGAAGACGAGGTCGGGGTTCGACTCGCTCACGGCGACGGCGCCGACCGAGGCGCTGGTGATCAACCCATCGGTGACGGGCATCCAGTTCTCGCCGCTATCGGTCGTCTTCCACAGCCCGCCGCCCACGGCGCCGAAGTACGCCTCGTTAGGGCGCCCCTTCACGCCGCTGACGGCGATGGAGCGCCCACCCCGGTCGGGACCGATGTTGCGCCAGCGGTAGCCCGCGCGGAGGGCGGAGTCGAGGGCGACTGGGGCGGCCGCATGCTCGACGGTGGGCGGCGGTGCACCGATCACACCGAGCGTGTCGGGGGCGATCGCCGGGAGGGCGGCGATGGCGGGGAGGGCGAGGACCAGCAGGGGGCGCAGCGGGAGCATGTGCGGGCCGGGTTCGGGCGGGGGGGATACGCGATACCTCTCGGGCAACGGCTATTGCGCGGGCAACGTTGGCGCGTGGGCACCGCGCCGGCAACCGCAAACGGGAGGCTCCCCGGTGGCGCGCGTCATTGCCCGCCGGGAAGGTCGCGGGGCGTGCCGCCGGGGAGCATCAGGTCCTGCAGGAAGAACGCGGCCAGTTCGGCGCGCCCGGCGAGCCCTGATTTCTGGTAGACGGCAACCGCATGTTGCCGCACGGTGCGCTCGCCGCGCCCGGTCTGTGCGGCGACCTGCTTGTGGCCGTACCCCTTGAGGAGGAGGAGGGCGACCTCGCGCTCGGTGGGGGTCAGTCCCCACGCGGTGAACTGGCGGTCGATGGCCTGGCCGAGTCCCGCGAGCACCGATTCGGCGCTGCGCCGCCACGCATCGCGCTCGGCCGCTTGCACTTCGAGGGATCGCCGCGTGGCGGCGAGGGTGCGCTGGGTGCCGGCCAGCGCGATCGCCGCGCGTCGCCACTGCAAGGAGAGGAGGGCGATCGAGCCCAGGCTGAAGAGGATGAGGGCGAGCTCGAAGAGGACGTGAGCCGACAGCAGGCGCTCCGGCTTGTCGAGCACGAGATCGGTCGTTCCCCCGATGGCGACCAGCGCGAGGATCGCGATGGTGGGGAGCGGATAGCGAACGGAGGGCGGCGCCAGCAGGTCGTCCTCCTCGTCCTCGTCGTTCATCGGCGGTTCACCTGGTGCGGGGGAAGGGGGGTCCGGCAAATGTCGGAGCGACACCTGCGGCTCACAAGCGCGTCACCTGCCGGATTCATGGGGAGGCGAGGGCGGCGCACCTTGCAGCGTCGACGAAAGCGTCGAGCGACCACATGGTCGAGTCAGTCACCGCTGGCAGGAGTCAGGCATATGCAGTCCTTCCTTCCCTTTCCGCTGCACCCGGCGATCGTGCATTTCCCGATCGCGCTGTCGGTGCTCCTTCCGTTCTTCGCCGTGGGGGCCATCTGGGCCATCAGGCGGGGGACACGCCCACGCCTGGCGTGGGGGGTGACGACGGCGCTGTTCGCGGCGTTGAGCCTGAGTTCGTGGGTGGCCGTGGAGACGGGCGAACAGCAGGACGAGCGGGTGGAGAAGGTGGTCGCCGAGGCCCCGCTGGATTCGCACGAGGAGGCGGCCGAGGCGTTCCTGTTGTTCTCGCTCGGGGTGCTGGGCGTTGCAGCCGTCGGGTTGGTCCCGGGGAGGGTGGGGAGCGGGGCGCGCCTGCTCGGGGCGCTCGGGTCGGTGGCGCTGCTGGGAGCCGGCTATCGCGTGGGGCATTCCGGAGGCCAGCTGGTGTACCAGTACGGGGCCGCCAGCGCCTACACCTCGGGGGGGACGGTGGAGCGGGGGGGAGAGGTCGTGCGGGAGCCGGGGAGCAACGGTGAGCGGTCTCGGGCGAAGCGAGGGAACGACGACGATCGCTAGCCGCGCGGCGGTACCCGTTGTGCCGGCGGGGAGGTGCGGCGTCGCGTCGACCACAGGCGCGCGCTAGTGCCGAACCGCACGAGCGACGAAGTTGCCCGGGCCGGGAGGTCCGGGCATTTCGTTTTCAGCGAGGGGGACATGCCACAGGTCGCGATCGTGGGCGCGGGGATCATCGGGAGCTCGTGGGCGCTGGTGTTCGCCCGGGCCGGGTGGGGCGTGCGCGTCTTTGCCCGGCATGCCGCGGTGCGCGACAGCTTGCACGGGCGCGTGGCCCGGTCGGCGGAGCAGGCGCGGGCGATCGCCCCCGGCGTTGCACCGGACGATATCGTCGGGCGGATCGCGGTCGCGGCGTCGCTCGAGGAGGCGCTGGACGGCGCCTCGTGGGTGCAGGAGTCGGTGGAGGAGGATCGGGAGGTCAAGGCGCGACTCTTCTCGGCCATGGACGTTGCGGCTGGGGCGGACGCGATCCTCGCCAGCTCGACCTCGTCGATCGGGGCGAGCCACTTCGCCCCGGCGCTCGCGGGGCGCGCGCGCGTGATCGTGGCACACCCGGCCACGCCTCCGCACCTGATCCCGGTGGTGGAGATGGTCCCGGCGCCGTTCACCAGCGACGCGGTGGTGTCGCGCGCCTTCGCCGTCATGCGGAGCGTGGGGCAGGTGCCGGTCCTGGTGCGGCAGGAGCGCCCGGGCTTCGTGATGAACCGGCTGCAGGGGGCGCTGCTCACCGAGATGTTCGGCGTCATCCGCGACGGGGTGATGTCGCCCGCCGACGTGGACGCGCTGATCCGCGACGGCTTCGGGCTCCGCTGGGCGTGGTTGGGGCCACTGGAGGGGGTCGACCTGAACGCACCGGGTGGGATCGCCGACTACCTGGGACGCTACGGCTTCATGTTCGACCAGATGGCGCGCGAGCGGGGGGCGACGGAGCCGGTGGTGACACCCGAGATCACGCAGGCGGTGGCGGCGGCGATGCGGGAGCGCCTGCCGCTGGAGGGGCTGCCGCAGCGGGTGGCGTGGCGCGACGAACGGATGGCGGCCTTGCGGGCGCTGCGCGGGGCGATGGGATAAGGGCGGGCGCGCGCCGCCGGCTCTGGTGCGCCCTCGCCCTGGCGGTGGCCTACGTCCTCGCGACGCTCACGCTCGTCACCGCTCCGCTCCCGGCGGTCTTCGCGCTGGCGTTCGCCACGCCGTTCGCCCTGTCGCACGGCGCGGCATTCCTCGTCTCCGATGCGCTGCGCCGCCGCGCGCCGCGCTGGATGTCGCGGGTGATCTTCCCGTCGCTCATGGTGCTGGCGGAATTCGGGATGCACCGCCTGACGCCGTTCGGGTCGTGGGCGGCGGCGGCGTACACGCAGGTGGAGAACCTTCCCCTGTTGCAGGGGGCGTCGCTCGCGGGGGCGAAGCTGGTCGCGTGGAACGAGGGCGCCAACGCCGTCCCTCCGGAGAGTGATGGAACGGGCGAACGCCCGGCTCATCGAGTTCACGACGCAGGAGTACACCGAGACGCCGTTGCTTCAACATGGGGACGGGGATCGCGCACTTCGCCCGCGACCATCCCCGGCTGTATCGGGCGCTCTTCGTCGAGACCGACCGGTTCCGGGAGATCGTCGAGGCGATGCTGCAGCAGCTGACGGAGGACATGCGGCGCGACGCCCGGTTCACGACGATGAGTCGCGCGCGGCGCGCGAGGCTGCTGGAGACGATGTGGACCTACACGCACGGGGTGGCGTCGCAGATCGCGGTGGGGCTCACGCGCCGAGAGCAGCGCGTGCGGCTCGCGGCCGTGGTGTCAGGGCGCTGGCGCGAGCGGAAGGACGAGGCGGAACTCGGTGCGCCCGGGGCGCGACTCCATCAGCTGCAACGTCCCGCCGTGGGCCTCGGCGATGCGGCGCGAGATGGCGAGCCCGAGGCCGGCGCCGCTGGTCTCGCTCGCCCCCTCTTCCTGCCGTCCACGCGCGGGGTCGCCGCGGAAGAAGCGCTCGAAGACGCGTTCCTGGACGTCGGGGGCGATCCCCGGGCCGTCGTCGACGACGCGGATCTCGTAGCGGGGGGCGTCGTGGTCGTGCCGCGAGAGGGCGACCGTGACGTGCCCGCCCCCGACCGAGAACTTGATGGCGTTGTCGAGGAGGTTGAGGAGGAGGCGCCCCAGGAGGTCGGGATCGCCGTGGAAGGGGGCGTCGACGACGGGGAGGAGCTCCACGTGGACGCCACGCCGCTCGGCGATGGGGCGGACGGCGCGGGTGGCGCTGTGCACGACCTCATCGAGGTAGATGTCGCGGTGGCGGGCGACGAGGTGGCCGGCGTCGGCGCGGGCCAGGAGGAAGAGGTCGTCGACGATGCGCGTCAGGCGCGCGGCGGCGCCTTCCATCACGGCGACCGACTCGCGGTACTCCTCCTCGGTGCGATGGGGGCGCGAGAGGGTGACCTGGGCCTCGGTGGCGAGGATCGCGGTGGGAGTGCGGAGCTCGTGCGAGGCGTCGGCCATGAAGCGCCGCTGCTGGGCGAAGGCGCGCTCGAGGCGGTCGAGGAGGGAGTTGATGACGGTGGCCAGCCCGCCGAGCTCGTCGTGCGGCGAGACGACGGGGAGGCGCTCGTGGAGGTTGGCGTCGGTGATGGCGGCGGCGCGCGCGCCCATGGCGGAGACGGGCGAGAGCGAGCGGCGGGCCATGAAGTAGCCCCCGGCCGCCGCCGCCGCCAGGAGCAACGGGATGGCGACCAGGAAGGCGCGCCGGATGCGGGCCAGCACCTCCTCCACGTCGTGCAGCGGGGAGATACCCGCCAGGAGCAACGGCTCGCCGGCGATGCTGACGGTGCGGGCGTGGAGGCGGTAGGCGCCCCCGGGGCCGGCGAGGGTCACGAAGCGCGGGGTGCCGGGATCGACGCGCCCGGCGGCGGCCAGCGCCCGCGCGGGGTCGTACGCGGCGATGCCGCTGGCCCGCGCCTCGGCGTCGTCGGTGGCGCTGGCGGCCACGAGGCGTCCCGCCGAGTCGGCGATCACGATTTGCAGCTGCCGGAAGCGGACCTCGTGCACCGTGGTGCGCGCGGCGGTCGCGTTGTCGGGGGCGATGCGCCGCTCGTTCCCCAGCTCGCGGGCGAAGGCACTGAGCGCGTCGCTGACGAAGTGATCGGTGCGATCGAGGAGCGTGCGGTCGAAGACCACGTACGACACGATGGCGAAGGCGACGAGCGGGACCCCCAGCACCACCGTGAACCAGAGCGTGAGGCGGGCCCGCAGCGACGAGGGCCACCAGCGCAGCGTCATGTCCCGGGCTCGGGGGGAGCGGGGCGCGCCCCGGAACCGCTGCCGGGCGTGTCACCCTCCGGCGGGCCTTCGGCGCGCGCCGCGGTCGATGGTCCGGCCGGGACGTCGAGCATGAAGCCGGTGCCGCGCAGCGTCACGACCAGCGGGACGTCCTCGCCCTCGTCGAGCTTGCGGCGCAGCCGGCTGGCATAGACGTCGATGATGTTGGAGTAGGCGTTGCTCTTGTCGTCCCAGACGTGCTCCATGAGCTCGGCGCGGCTCACCACGCGCCCGGCGTTGCGCGCCAGGTGGTGAAGGAAGGTGAATTCCTTCGTGGTGAGCGGGATCTCCCGTCCCCGCCGCGTGACCAGGTGGCGGGTGGTGTCGATCACGAGGTCGCCGACGACGAGCCGGGGCGAGAGCACCTCGCCGCGTCGCCGGGTGAGGGCGCGGAGCCGGGCCAGGAGCTCGCCGAAGTCGAACGGCTTGGTGAGGTAGTCGTCGGCGCCGGCGTCGAGCCCCGTGATGCGCTGCTCGACCGCATCGAGGGCGGTGAGCATGAGGATGGGGACGGAGCTGCCGGCGGCGCGGATTGCCTTGCAGACCTCGAGCCCGGTGGCCCCCGCCATCAGGATGTCGAGGATGACGACGTCGTAGTCGTGCCCGCGCGACAGGGCCAGCGCCTCGGTGCCATTGGCGGCGAGGTCGACGACGTACGACGCCTCGCGCAGGCCGCGGGCGACGGACTCGCGCAGCTGACGGTCATCCTCGGCGAACAGGACGCGCACGGGAGGCGATGGTCGGAATGAAGCGGCGAAGGGGGACGCCGGGATGATAGCGGTCGGGAGGGCGGTCGCGCGATGGCGCCCGCCTCAGACGGCCTCGCCGCGGCGCAGGGCGTCGAGGAGCTCCATCGTCCGGCGCTCGGGGGTGGCCTCCAGCTCGCGGCGGAGGAGGGCGGTGAGGCGTTCGAACTGCAGGATGGCCTCGGCTCGCTGGCCGGCACGGGCCAGCGTGCGCATGAGGCGACGATGCGCCCCCTCGTTGAGCGGGTCGACCTGGATCACGCGCCGGTACCACTCGGCGGCGACGCCGGGGAGGGCGAGGCGCTGGGCGCGGGTGCCTAACGCCATGAGCGAATCGACATACAGGCGGTGGAGGCGGTCGCGCGGCGCCAGGTGCCAGTCGCCCACGTCCTCGCCGGAAAGGAAGTCGCCACGGTAGAGCGACAGCGCCTCGCGCAGGCGACGGGCCGCGTCCTCGTCCTCATCGTCGTTGCGGACCGCCGGCAGCGCCTCCGTGGCCCGCGCCTCGAACTCCGCGGCGTCGAAGCGGACGCCGAGCTCCCACGCCATGCGGTAGCGGTTGCGGTCGAACGCAATGAGATCGGCGCGTCCCAGCGAGCGACGGAGGTGATGGAGGAGGACGTGAAAGGAGTTCTTGACCTGCGCCGCCGTCGATTCGGGCCAGAAGGCCAGCCCGATCTGCTCGCGGGTACAGCCGTCGGGGTGGACCAGGAGGAAGAGGAGGAGCTCGCGCCCACGTGCATAGCGCCAGACATCGGGGGGAGCGGTGACGCCGTCGCGTCGGATCTCGAGCGGGCCAAGGGCGTCGACCTCGAGCGCGGGAGGTGAGCTCGGCGCGGAAGCCGCGGCGGGGAGCGCGGCGGGCGCGGCAGGCACGGCGGAAGGGGCGGCCCCGAACCCCGAGGGTGCCACGCCGCCAGCTGCATGCCGCGCGCTGGCATCGTCGGCGGCGGGATGCGCAGCGCGTAACCGCTCCAGCGCCTCGGCGATCACCTCCTGCATCGGCAGCCGCTCGCCTTCGGACCATGCCCGGTCGAAGGCCTCGGCGCCAAGCGACTGTCGCGCCTGGTCGATGAAGGGGGCCAGGCGCTCCTGGTCCAGCTGGAACTGTCGGGAGCCGATCAGGGCACGGTGGGCGTGCGCCGCCCCGTACAGGCGCGCCGCGTGCACATCGTCGCGACGCGCGCCGGCGACCATGGCCAGGAGCTCGAGGACGCGGGCGATCCAGAGCGCTTGCGGATCGCGCTGCAGCGCCTCGAGCGCCTCGCCCATCAGCGCGCCGGCCAGGGCGACGTCGCCCTGCTGAAAGGCGACGGTTCCGAGGATCTGCAGCGCGATCCCGAGCTCGCGCGGGGCGCCGAAGCGGCGCGCCACCTGTGCCGCTTCCTCGGCCAGCGACCGGGCGGTGTCGAGGTCGCGTTCCTTCAGGCGGAGGGTGACGAGGACCAGGAGCGCGAGTCGCTGCCCGTAGAGGTCGTCGCGCTCCCGGAAGACGGCGAGCGCCTGTCGCGCCGGCGCCTCGGCGCCGAGGTCGCCGACCTGCCCCATCGTGACGCCCAGGTAGGCGAGCGCGTAGGCTTCGCGGTGGACGTCGCCCTCCGCGTGGAGGATGGACGCGGCCTCCTCGAGCCACGGCCGGGCGACCGCCACCTGCGCCTGCAGGCTGGCGAGGATGCCGGCGCCGAGGAGGGCGATCCCCCGCGCGAGCGTCGGCGGCTGGGCCTCGGGGAGGGCGAGCGCCTCCTCGAGCCAGCGGCGTCCCTCGAACCAGAGTCCCGAGGAGTACCAGACCCAGGAGAGCGATCCCGCCAGCCGCAAGCAGCGCAACGGGGCGTGGTCGCGCGTCCACGCGAGGGCGGCGCGGAGGTTGTCCAGCTCGCGCACGACGCGCTCCATCCATGCGCCGCGCGCGCCGGTGATGAAGTGGGGCTCGGCCTCGCGCACGATGCCGATGTAGAAGCGTGCGTGACGCTCGCGCACCTCGTCGCCGCCACCCGCGGCGGCCAGGCGCACGGCGGCGTACTGACGGATGGTTTCCAGCAATCGATAGCGAACCGTCCCCTCGCCCTCGATCATCACGACGAGCGACTTGTCGACGAGGGTGACCAGCCGGTCGAGGATGTCGATGGCGTCGGCAGGGGTCGGCGCGCAGACCGACTCGGCGGCTTCGAGGGAGAAGTCGCCCACGAAGACGGAGAGCCGCTCGAGGACACGGCGGTCTCCCTCCTCGAGGAGTGCGTAGCTCCAGTCGATGGCTTCCTCCAGCGTGCGATGGCGCGAGGTGGCGGCGCGGGGGGCGCTCGTCAGCACGTGAAAGGCCTTGTCGAGCCGCGCCGCGATCTGGTCCGGCGAGAGTGCGCGCACGCGCGCGGCCGCGAGCTCGATGGCGAGAGGGAGGCCGTCGAGTCGGCGGCAGATGCTGGCGATGGGGCCGGCGTTCTCGGGTGTGAGGCGAAAGGCGGCGTGTGCCGCCTGGGCTCGTTCCACGAAGAGGCGCCCGGCCGGTGCGGCGATGACCTCGGCGGGGGTCACCGAGGGGGTGGCGGCGGGGGTGGCGAGCGTGGGGACGAGCCATGCACGCTCGCCCGCGATGCCGAGTGCCTCCCGACTCGTGGCCAGCACGCGTACGCCCGGAGCGCGGGTGATGAGGCGTTCCAGGAGGGTGGCGCAGGCGTCGACGAGGTGCTCGCAGTTGTCGACGACCAGGAGGAGCTCGCGCGAATGCAGGGCGTCGAGGAGCGAGTCGACGGCCGGGCGTGCCCCCATCTCCAGGTGAAGTGCCGCGCCGATGTACGAGGCGAGGAGCTGCGGGTCGGCCAGCGGTGCGAGGTCGAGCCAGGCGACACCGTCGCGGTGATGAGGCGCGAACTGGCTCGCGACCTCGATGGCCAGTCGCGTCTTTCCGCTGCCGCCGGCGCCGGTCAGGGTGAGCAAGCGCGTGGTGGCGAGGAGTTGCCGGAGCGTCGCGACCTCGTCGTCGCGCCCTACCAGCGGGGTGAGCGGCACCGGGAGCGGGGGGAGCACGACCGTCTCCCGCGGGGTGGGGACATCGTGCGCTGCCGCGACGGGAGATGTCATGTGGGCGAGTCGTCGTCCGCGGCGGGAGAAGTCGGCGTGCAGCGCTGGTGAGGGGGGTGACGCCGGCAATGATCCCTGTCCGCTGCCGGATGTGTCAACCCACGGCGTCGCCCCCCTGTTCCGCGAGGAATCGCGAGATGGCACGCCGGGACGCCGCGCTCGGATGATGCAGTGTCCCGGGGACGAGGAGGATGGGGACGGACGGGACGCCGATCATCGTCTCGTCGCCGATGCATCCCGCGACGGACTCGTCGGGCGCAAGCGAGTCGCTTCCGACCAGCATCAGCCGCTCGACGCGATCGCCGTGGTGGAGACTGAAGTGCAGGGCGTGCAGGGCATGCATCGCCGTCGCCACGATGCTGGTGCGCGCGATCCCGATCCCGTCGAGGAAGTCGGTGAGCCATCGCGAGAAGCCATGACGAGACGCGATCGCGGTCGGGGGGGAGGCGACCAGGACGCGCCGTGACGTGGCGATCGAGTGGAAGATCGACTGCTCCGTCCACTGCAGTGCGTCGAGCGAATCGAGGGCCGGCGCGATGACGACGGTCGTCGCGCCACGTCCGGCCCGCGCGTAGCGGGTTTCGAGCGCGCCGACGGTCACCGAGGCCAGGACCGGTCGCGGGCGGGTGTCGCCGCCCGTCGACGCCCCGGGAGTGTCTGGTGCTGCCGTGGAGGGGTCTTCGCGCATGGCCGTGCTCCGAAGGGCGCGAGCCGGCCTCCTACCCGATTGGAGGGGACCCACGGTGTGGAGCTCGCGCGCACTCCATGGACGGTAGGGCGTCCCGATTACGTGGGCGCTTAACGACGCCCGTGACCCGACGGGGCCGGCCAGGCGCGCGACGGCGAGGAGGTCGGTGCGCCCGGCCCTAACGATCCGTCGGTGCCGGGGGGGCGAGGTCGATGGCCTCGATGGCACGCGCCGCGATGGCGTCGATGCGGGCGTCCTGGTTGGCCTTGAGCGCCTTGAGCGAGCGGCGGGCGCGGCGGTAGGCCATGTGGACGAAGACGCGCGCGCAATCCAGCTCGCCCTCGACCGCCTCCGCGTTGCCGCCCGCGTGCTCGATCTCGGCCGTGGCGCGGGAGAGCGTCGCGGTGGCGAGGAAGAGGTCGATGGCGGCGTTGGCCAGGCGCTCCTGCACGTACTGCCGCTCGATGATGGCCTTGCCGTGCTTGCGGAGGGCCCACTCGACGCCGCGGGCCAGGGCGTGGACCTGTGAGGCGACCAGGTCGGCCTCGTCGGCGAGGGCGGGGTGCACGCGGGTGAAGTCGGGCTTGTTGAGCGTCCCCTTGGCGCGCCCGGCCAGGTAGCTGGAGATGGCGCCGAAGCCGTGGATGGGGTCCTGCAGCGCCTTGCCCAGCGCCTTGAGCCGCTCGCCCGGCTGCTGCAATCCCATGAGGGCGATGAGGGCACGCAGGATCTCGTTGGTCCCCTCGAAGATGAGCATGATGCGCGAGTCGCGCACGCTCTGTTCGAAGGGGAACTCCTTCGAGTAGCCCATCCCGCCGGCCATCTGCAGCGCCTCGTTGGAGGCACGATAGGCCATCTCGGAGGCGTAGACCTTGCACGCCGCCGTTTCCAGCGAGAAGTCGATGCCCCCCTGGTCGACCATGCCGGCGGTCAGCATCCACGCCGCATCCAGCGCATAGCACTCCGCAGCTGCAAGGGCGATCTTGCGGCGCAGCATCTCGAACGAGGCGATGGGGCGCCCGAACTGCTCGCGCTGCTTGGCGTAGGCGATGGCCTCGTTCATGATGGCCCGCGTGCCGCGCGCCGAGCCGGCGGCGAGCCCCAGGCGCCCGGAGTTGAGGATCTCGAGGGCGATCTTGAAGCCGTGGCCCACGTCTCCCAAACGATTGGCAGCTGGGACACGCACGTTGTCGAACACCACCGAGCGCGTGTCCGACGCCTTGATCCCCATCTTCTCCTCGAGCTTGCCGAGGGAGATGCCGGGGGAGTCGCGCTCGACGATGAAGGCGGTGACGCGCTCCTTCCGCTTGCCGTCGATCTCGACCGGGACCTTGGCGAAGACGGTGAAGAGCCCGGCGTAGCCGGCGTTGGAGATCCAGATCTTGGTCCCGTTGAGGATGTAGGCGTCGCCCTCGGGCGTCGGGACGGCGGTGGTCTTCATGGCCTGGGCGTCGGAGCCCGAGCCGGGTTCGGTGAGGCAGAAGGCGGCCACCAGTTCGCCCGCGGCGCAACGCGGAAGGTACTGCTGCTTCTGTTCCTCGGTGCCGAAGAGGACGATCCCCTTGCAGCCGATGGACTGGTGGGCGCCGAAGTACACGGCGAGCGCCGGGTCGGTGGCGCCGATCTCGCCGAAGACGCGGTTGAAGACCTTGGCGCTGGCGCCGAAGCCGCCGTACGCCTCGGGGATGTTGAGCCCCATGAGCCCCAGGGCGTGGAACCCCTCGCGCATCTCGTCGGCGAAGCGGCCGTCGTGGTCGTGCTTCCGCATGTCGATGTGGTCCTTCGCGAACGCGCGGAAGGCATCGAGGATGGCGTCGAGACTCTCCTTCTCCTCGGCGGAGAGCGTCGGGAAGGGGAAGACCATCTCCTCGCGGAGCTCGCCGAGGAAGAGTCCCTTGATGAAGGAGGGATTCTCGTCGGGAGAGGCGAGGTGGGGGCGGGTCGCTGGATGGGGGATGGCGGATGGAGGCATGACGTGGGTCATGGCGGGCTCTCATCGCGATCGGCGCGGCGGCCGGTGCGCGGATTGGCGTCGGGTGGCGCGAACAGGGGCGATCCAGGGGATGCCAAGAGTCTAGGCAATTGCGCGGGGCGGCGCATCCCGGCCCTACCGCCAACCCCCCCGCTTCTCCCCTACGCTCGCGGTGGCCAGGACCGCGCCGCTCACAACCAGTTCGCCGGTACCCCCACGATCCGCTCGTCGAGCAACCGCGGCTCCGTGTCGGTGTTCACCACGATCCCGAGTCGCCCCTTCTGCTCGTCGAGGAAGTCGCGCATGGTACGCAAGTCGCGCGGCGCGATGGTCGACGAGTGCTTCACCTCGATCGCCACGAGGCCGAAATCACCCTCCAGCACCAGGTCCAACTCGGCGCCGGCACTCGTGCGGTAGAACGACGCGTCGGCCCCGACACCGCGGGCGGCGAGTTGGCGCAGGATCTCTTCCACCACCATGCCTTCCCACGACGCGCCGGCCTGCGGATGGCTGAGCAGAGCCTCCAAGTCGGGAATGCGCAGCAGCGCATGCAGCAAGCCGCTGTCGCGCAAGTAACCTCGCGGGTGCTTGACGAGGCGCTTGACCGAATCTCGGCTAAATGCCGGGAGCCTGCGCCAGACGAACGTACCGTGGGCAATGTCGAAGTAGTCGCGCGCGGTGGGTTGCGACACCGGCAGCGCACGCGCGGTCTCGGCGTAATTCAGGATGCGACCGGAGAGTCCGGCGAGCAACTCGAGGAATCGGCGGAAGCGCACCTCGTCCAGTCCAGGGAATAGCCGCTTGATGTCGCGATAGAGATACGACTGGACGTACTGCTCCATCCATCGCGAGCGGAAGCGATCGCCAGGCGTGAGCCACGGCTCGGGAAAGCCGCCGCGGAACCAGAAGTCGTGCACTGCGTCCAGCCCGCCCCTGGGGGTGAGGCCATCGATGAGATCAACGGGCTTCGCGCGCCGATGCGAGAGCCGCGCAAGCAGCGAATCCCTCTCGACGGTGCGCGTGACCTCGGCGAACGAGAACGGCGAGAGCTCGATGATCCCGACGCGTCCGGCGAGGCTCTCGGAGATCGCCGTGAGGAGTTCAGGCGAACTCGATCCCGTGATGACGAATCGCCCCTTCTCTGGCCGGTGCTCGTCGATCGCGACGCGCAAGGCGGCGAAGATCTCGGGAAGAAGCTGCGCTTCGTCGATCGCGACCTGGCGCGGGTAGAGGCGCAGGAAGGTGTCGGGGTCGCGCGCCACGAGGGCGTGGTCGGCACGCCGTTCGAGGTCGAAGACCTTCCACTCCTTGGGGAGTGTGCCGAGCAGGGTGGTCTTGCCGCACTGGCGCACCCCGAGGATCGCGACGCAGGGGAAGGTCGCGAGGTATTCGTCGAGGAGAGGGGCAACGGCGCGGGGAAGAATCATCGTGCAAAATCAAACACACGCTTTGATTTTGCAAGGTATTGCGGAGACGAAACGGGGCAGGCCGGCAGTACCGTGACGCGGCAACCGTACCCCCCCGCCTCCTCGCGCGGTGTCGATGTAGCGCGCTCGGTTCCGGCGCAGCGCGGCCATTTCGCGCCCCGGTTGCGTGGCGAGGAACGGAAAGAGCGAGAGCATCGGGATGACGGCGATGTCCAGGAGGAGACGGTTCGCCGGCGACCACGGCCACCGCCGCGACCACCGCCGCGACCACCGCGCTGGTCACCGCCACCTGCAACCCGCCGAGTCCGAGGATGGGGGCGCGCAGGCGCCACAACATCGCCGGCTCGAGCTCGAGCCCCATCAGGAAGAGCTTCATCACCACGCCGAACTCGGCGAAGTGCATGACGTCCTGCCCTTCGGTCCCTACAAGTCCGAACGGGGCATCGTGCGGGGGATTCGGGTCCAACGCCGGGGCTCGGCCGTTGCGTTATCATCTTGCCGAACCCTCCCGGGGGCCGCAACGTGCCCTTGTGCGCCTCAGGCATGTCCCTGCGCACCGGCGCGTCCAACCCACCTTGCCATACCTGCACTGATGCACACCCCATCATTCGACCGTCTCGCCGCGCCACTCCTCCTCGCGGGCGCCATGGCGCTGTCTGCCCTTCCCGCGGCGCTTCCGGCGCAGGGGCGCAGCGCCCCCGCGGCGGCGGCCGCGATCGCCGCCTTCGACACGACGGTCTTCAACGCCATCCGCTGGCGCAACGTCGGGCCGTCGCGCGGCGGGCGCGCCAATGCGGTGGCCGGGATCCCGTCGCAGCCGCTCACCTACTTCGCCGGCTACACCGGCGGTGGGCTCTGGCGCACCGACAACGCGGGGATCTCGTGGCGCAACGTCTCCGACGGCTTCTTCAAGACGAGCACGATCGGGGCGATCGCCGTGGCGCCGAGCGATCCCAACGTGATCTACGTGGGGAGCGGCGAGCATGCGGTGCGCGGGCAATCATCCACGTACGGCGACGGCGTCTACAAGAGCACGGACCAGGGGAAGACCTGGGTGAACATGGGGCTGGCGGCGACGAAGCAGATCTCGCGTGTGGCGGTCCACCCGAACAACCCGGATGTGGTGTACGTCGCGGCGCAGGGCGACCGGTGGAAGGGGACGCCGGACCGCGGCGTCTATCGTTCCACCGACGGCGGCAAGACGTGGACGCTGGTGCTCAAGGGGGAGAACGCGACGAGTGGGGCGGCGGGAATGTCGATGGACCCGAACAACCCGCGCATCATCTACGTGGCCATGTGGGATCACCAGCGCACGCCGTGGTTCGTGCGCTCCGGGGGGCCGGGGAGCGGGATCTGGAAGACGACCGACGGCGGTGACACGTGGACACGCCTGACGACGGGGCTCCCGAAGCTGATGGGGAACCTGGACGTCGCGGTTTCGCCCGCCGATCCCGAACGCGTGTACGCCATCGTCGAGGCCGAGAAGGGGGGGCTCTATCGCTCGGACGACGCGGGGAAGACGTGGCGCCTGCTCAGTGAGGACCGCCTGATCCAGACGCGCGCCTGGTACTACATGGACATCATCGCCGACCCGAAGAACGCCGACGTGGTGTGGGTGATGAACGCGCCGGTGCTCCGGTCGATCGACGGCGGGAAGACGTTCGCCGTGGTGAACGCGATGCACGGCGACAACCACGGGCTGTGGATCAACCCGCAGAACCCGGACTACCTCATCAACGCCAACGACGGCGGCGCCTCGGTCTCGCTCGATGGTGGGAAAAGCTGGAGCACGCAGGACAACCAGCCGACGGCGCAGTTCTACCACGTGACCGTCGACGACGACTTCCCGTACAAGCTCTACTCGGGGCAGCAGGACAACTCGTCGGTGATCATCCAGTCGCGCTCCGACGGCTTCATGATCACCGAGCGCGAGTGGAAGAACGGACCGGGGTGCGAGAGCGCCAACATCGGGGTGAGCGGAAAGAACCCCCGGTATGTGTACGGCGGGTGCTACCAGGGGCTCATCGACGAGCTGGACCAGGAGACCGGGTTGTCGCGCGACATCATGGCGTACCCGGAGATGAACCTCACCGAGCCGACCGACAAGACGAGGTACCGCTTCAACTGGACGGCGCCGATCGTGGTGTCGCAGCACGACCCGAACGTGATCTTCCACGGGGGCAACGTGCTGCTGCGCTCGCGCGACCGCGGGCAGTCGTGGGCGCCGATCTCGCCCGACCTCACGCGGAACGACAAGAGCCGGCAGGGGTGGGGCGGGGGGCCGATCACGAATGAAGGGGCGGGGGGCGAGGTATACGGGACGATCTTCGTGATCGAGGAGTCGCCGCACGACGCGCGGACGCTGTACGTGGGGACCGACGACGGCCTCGTGCAGCTGACGAGGGACGGCGGGGCGACGTGGACCAACGTCACGCCGCCAGCTGCAGGGGACGGCCTGGTGAACGAGCTCGAGGTGTCGCCGCACGACGCGGCGACGGTGTACGTCTCGTTCCGCAAGGATCGCGTGGGCGACCCGGCGCCGTACATCTATCGCTCGGCCGACTACGGCAAGACGTGGACGCTGCTGGTCAACGGGCTGCGCGCGGGCGAGCCGGTGCGCGTGGTCCGCGAGGACCCGGAGCGGAAGGGGCTGCTGTTCGCGGGGACCGAGACGGGGGTGTACGTGTCGTTGGACGGCGGGGCCAGGTGGCAGGCGTTCTCCGGCAACCTTCCGGTCGTCCCGGTGACCGACCTCGAGGTGCGGCACGGCGACCTGGTCGCCTCCACCGAGGGGCGCGCCTTCTGGATCCTGGACGACCTGTCGGTGATCCGCCAGCACGCCGAGGCGGTCGCCTCGGCGAACGTGCACCTGTTCACGCCGCGCACGGCGTTGCTGCTGGCGAGCGGCGGCGGCTTTGGCGGCTTCGGGGGCGGCCCGATGGTGGGGCGCAACCCGCCGAGCGGGGCGGTGGTGCACTATCGACTGGCGAGCGCTCCCGACAGCGCGACGACCGTGCGCCTGGAGTTCCTGGACAGCAAGGGAGCGGTGGTGCGCTCGTACTCCAACAAGGAAGGGACGGGGCCGGCGCGGCTGGCGCCGAAGGCCGGCTACAACATGTTCGCCTGGGACCTGCGCCGGCCGGCGCCGACCCAGCTGCCGGGGGTGCTGCTGTTCGGCGCGCCCAGCGCGGGGGCGCGCGTCCTCCCCGGGACGTACACCGTGCGGCTGACGGTGGGGAGCACCACCCAGTCGCAGACGTTCGAGGTGCAACAGGACCCGCGCCGGGTGACGCCGGTGGCGCAGCTGGCGGCGCGCGACTCGGTGGCCAACCTGCTGGTGTCGCGCATCGGCGAGATCCACGACGCGGTGAATCGCGTGCGTGACCTCAAGACGCAGGTGCAAGGCTTCGTGACCCGCACCAAGGATTCCGACAGCGCCAAGGCGATCGCGACGATGGGCGGGACCATCACCAAGAAGCTGGAGACGGTCGATCCCAAGCTCACGACCAAGGCGCAGAACGGGCAGGACATCATCAACTACGCCAACGGGATCAACGGGCAGTACGGCTTCCTGCTGGGGCAGCTGGAGGGGAACCCCGAGCTGACGCAGGGGATCCGGGAGCGGCTGGCGGCGCTGGAAAAGCTGTGGAGCGCGCTCCGCAACGAGGTGGACACCATCGAGAACGTCGACATCGCGGCGTTCAACAAGTTGTTGGAGGCGGCGAAAGTGGACGGGGTGATCGGGAAGAAGAAGGCGGGGACGGTGATGTAGCAGGCGACTAGTGGAATTGGCCGCGCCCCCAGCACGCTCGTGGTGGGGGCGCGGCCGTTGATCTTCCGTGCCTGATGCGCTGGCCCGGCGCAACGTCTCGCGCGAAGCGACCTACTATTGACAGTGGTCAAAGGGCGCCCCAACTTGCGAAAGCAGTGCCCGCGGCACCAGGGCGGAGTGGGGATGAAACGGGAGGAGGCGATGCCGAGAGGATGGGCGCGATGCTGGCGGTCGCGATTCGCAGCGGTGGTGATAGCGGCGGCCTCTGTGGGAATGGCGAGCCCGTTCCAGGCACAGGAAGCGGTCGTGTTGCGCACGGCGTCATGTGTTCGCTGCAGCATCGCCGTTTCGACGCTTGCGGTCCTTCAGACGCAGCCGGACGCCATCCCGGCGTTTCCGTGGTCATTCAGCCACGATGCGCGTGGGCGTGTGTACGTTCTGCAGCCCGACGAGCGCCTCCCGCCGCTCGTGTTCGCCCCCGAGGGACGACTCATTCGGGTGCTGGGGCGGCGAGGAAACGGCCCAGGGGAGTACCAGGGTGCCAGTGCGTTGGCGGCAGCTGTAGGAGACACGCTCTACGTCGCGGATCGACCAGGGCGTCGCTTGACGGTTCTCGATCCCGAGTGGCGCTTCGTTCGACGGGCCCCGCTTCCCGGCGCGGTGACGGCGATGGCGAGTACCGTGGATGGAGCGCTGGTCGTGAACGCGCGCCTCGCGGACCGTGAGCGGTTCGGCCAGCCCTATCACATCGTGGATCGACTGGGAAACCATGTGCGATCCTTCGGTCATGATCGCACGCAACCGCTTCTTCCCGACGAAGGGTGGCGCATGCTTCGCGTGCTGACCCCCGATCGTGAATCGGGTTTCTGGGGCGCCGCGGTATACGGGGAGTTTCGAATCGAGCATTGGTCGGCTGATGGTCGACTTCGGTCATCCTTCATCAGGAAGACGGAGTGGCTTCCGAACCTTCGCGGTCCCGTGCCGGTGATATCCCCGACGAGCCCTCCCGGGCCGAGCATAAGAGGAATCACGCAGGACTCGGCGGGGCGGATCTGGATTCTGGCGCTCGTAGCCGATACGTCCTGGCATCGTGGACTCTCCCGGGGGCGGCAGGAGGCAGAGGCAGGTGTCTCTTACGACATCGACAACCTGGACCGGACGTTCGATTCGATCATCGAGGTGATCGATCCGAGGCGTCGCGTGGTCCTCGTCTCCACACGTATCGACGAAGCCTACGGGTACGCACTTCCTGGTGGTCGTGCGGTACACATCCAGGTGGGCCGCGATGGTGAACGACGCGTCAGGGTGGTGCGGTTGCACCTGACAGGTGCAGAGTAGCAGGCAGACGAAGGTAACCACTGACTTGTGGAGGGGGCATGCGTGCACCGGCTATGGTGGCATATCTTGGGCTTGGTTTGTTAGGTGTTGGAGTCACTGCAATGAGCCCCGAGAGCGCGGACGCGAGGCTCCTGAGGCCGTTTGTGGATCTCCAGGGTTGCGTTAGCTGTGATGAGTGCGGGTGGTTCACGACGAAGCACGAAACAACAGGATCCTTCGGTTCCAAGAAGGGGCCGCCGCATGAGTGCATTTCAGGAGCGTGCGCGAACCACATCAACTGCGGGGACGAAGTGCCACAGGATGATGCGCTGATGCAGACCACGGAGCATTCGAACGACGAGATTTCGATACTCATGCGGCGCGCGGTGAACGGTGATCGGGAATCGTTGCGCTCGCTGATCGACAGACATCGCCGCCAGGCGTATCTCGATTCGACGAACAGCGTGCTCCAGCTCGTCGCTTGTGGTGGCGGCGTCATCGGACAGATTCCTCTTGACCCATCGATGATTTCATTGGCACAGCACCTGCTGACCGAGTAGGATGCGTGCCCGGTCACCCCAGCTCCTTGGTGTAGCTGGCATCCTCGTTCTCGCGGCAGGCCTCGCCGTGATTGGGTATACGAGAGGCGGCACGACATCGGGTGCGGAGGTACCAATGCTCAAGGGCGCGCTGGCAACGTTGCGTCCGGTGCACCTCAAGACCTTGGCGCTCTGTGCCACCGACCGCTCCGGGGCAGAGGATACCGGCGTGTACTATCATTGCGTCGGCACCCGTGCGGGGTACGAGGCGTCGGTCGATCTGACGCGTGATTCCGTCATGCTTCGCGCGCTGTTCATGTGGAGCGATACGTCGGACGCCTTCGTCGACTCCGTGTTCGGGGCGCGGCGCCGGTTCTATCAGGATCGCCTTGGGCCAGGGCGCCGCTGCGCGCAGTACCACTACACGTGGGAGATCGCTGACAGCGGACACATCGCCGTGGCACGCGCCGGTAAGTCGGCGTCGCGAGGCGATTCATCATGGGGTAAGGTCATCGAACTCCTCGATCGACGCCCTCTTCCCGCGTTCCTCCAGTGCTGACCGCGCCGGAACGCGGCTGGCGTCGTCGCCTGGCGGGCACTCCGCGCGCGTTGTGAGGGTCCTCTCCGGATCACGTGTCTCTATGCTAGCGACCGGCGTAGCCCCCACCGTCGGTACGATACCGAGTTCCGGAGAAGTCCCCATGTTGCGCCCCACATACCTCATTCGCAGCGCGACGCTTGCCGCGCTCGCGCTCTCCGTCGGCGCCTGTGCCGACTTCCTCTCCACGAGCGGCACGCCGAACGCGACCACCAGCCAGGCGCTGACCGCTGCCTTCAGCACCGTCCCCGTCGGCTTCTCCAGCAACACCAGCAGCTACGCTGGCGACACCGATGGCGTGGCGTCGCTCTGGCTCCCCGGCCCCCGCGGACACGCCTTCGGGCGTGACGGGTTGATGGGGGGCGGGCTCGGCCCGGAGTTCGCCGGAGGGATCGCCGCGGGGCGCGGCTTCGCGCACCTCGGTCCCTTCGGCGGCCGCTTCGGCGGGGGACACAGCTGCGATGGCGACTTCGACGCCTCCAGCGGATGGTTCGTCTGCGACCCGTTCACGCGCAACGGCGTGACGGTCAACCAGCAGATGCAGTACAAGACGACGGCCGGCGCCGTCCAGCAGGCCTTCGACACCGCCACCACCAACTCGGTGCAGGTGCAAACAAGGGTGGCGGGGACGATCAGCTTCGTGCGGGATTCGATGCACGCCATGGGGTGGGGCGGGCGCCACGGCCCGCCGCACGTGGGGCGCTTCATCGGCGACAGCAACACCGTCCTGGCCGCCAACACGACGCTGAACCACGTGAGCGACCGCACGGTGACGGGGCTGGCGAGCGGGAGCACCAAGCGCACCATCAACGGCACGTCGAGCGGTGAGGAGTCGACCACCGGGACGACGAGCAACGGGGCGTTCAGCGCCAAGCGCGTCGCCGCCGACACATCGAAGGGGGTCGAGATCCCCATCACCGACGGCCGGCCGACCTATCCGACGGCGGGGACGGTGATCCGGACGATGTTCGCGAGCTACACCGTGGGCGGTGCGACCACGACGGCGAGCCGCCGCGAGGTCATCACCTACGACGGGAGCAGCACGGCGAAGATCACCATCACGATCAACGGCGAGACCAGGAGCTGCACGATGGCGCTGCCGCACGGGCGGCCGGCCTGCCCGTAACCGCTCCGGCGGATGCTGCCTGCGGGGTGAATCCACTCCAACAGGCGCCGCGCACCGTCGATCCGGGACGCACCAACGAGAACCCCCTGCCACTCGTCGCGGCAGGGGGTTCTCATTTGCCCGCAGGGTGCGCCGCGCGCGTGACTAACGCTTGGAAGCCGGCTTGCCGGGAGCGCCCGCGCCCTTGCGCGTCGTCGCAGCGGCCGGCTTCGACGCCTTCGGCGCCGCCGGCGCGGCCGGCGCGGCCTCGGGGTCGACCACCTGGACGAAGCGCTTCATGTTCTCGGTCATCGGGATCGCCTTGAGGCGCCAGCGGTCCCTGATGCTGTTCCAGGGGCCGCCGGTGTAGGCGCGGGCGGCGCGATAGCCGGCGGCACGTACCGCCGAGTCGCCGGCCGTGGCCAGGGCACCGAAGGGATAGGAGAAGTACTCGGTCGCCGACTCGCCGAGCTTCTGGCGCAGGAGGTCACGGCTCCCCGTGACTTCCTCGTGCATCTGCTTCGCGTCCTTCATCTTGTCGACGCGCACGTGCAGCGAGGTGTGCGAGCCGATCGTCATCCCCGCCTCCTGCAGCTCCCGGAACTGCGCCCAGGTGAAATAGCGCGGGTTGCGGTCCATGGCGTGGGTGAAGGGGAAGAAGGTCGCGGTGAAGCCGAGCTTCTTCAGGACGGGGATCGCGTTATGCAGCTGGTTCACGCGCCCGTCGTCGAAGGTGATCACGACGGCCTTCGCGGGGAGCGTGCGCTTCCCTTCCAGCGCCTCGACCAGCGCGGTGAACGAGACCACGGGGATCTGCTTGTCCTTGAGGTACTGCATCTGTGCGGCGAAGACCTCGGGGCGCATGGTGAGGTCGGGGGCACGGATACCGCGCGCCTCGGCGGCGGGCTGGATGTTGTGGTAGACGAGGATGGGGACGCGCAGCGAGTCCGGGGGCGTGGGGCGCCCCTGGGCGTCGGCGGATGTCGGGTGCGAAAGGGCCAGCGTGATGGCGAGCGACAGGAAGCGGAGCGGAGAGGTCATGCGGGAATGATAGCAGGGGGCGTCGCGGGCCGGCTGGAGGCGGTGCGGCTCGTGCGGGCATTGCCGGACATCGCGGAGCGGGGTGACGCGTTACAATGTCCCCCCATCCCTCGCTGGAGGATTACACACGTGCGTGGCGCCGACCTGTTGATGAGCTCCCTCGCCCGAGCGGGGGTGGAGATGTGCTTCGCGAATCCCGGCACATCGGAGATGCATCTGGTGGCGGCGCTCGACGCGGCTCCGGGTATCCGCCCCGTGCTGACGCTGCACGAAGCGGCGGCGAGCGGGGCGGCGGATGGGTGGGGTCGGGTGACGGGGCGGCCGGCCAGCACGCTGCTGCACCTGGGGCCGGGGCTGGCGAACGCCCTCTCGAACCTGCACAACGCGCGCCGGGCGGCGACGCCGCTGGTGAACGTCGTCGGCGACCACGCCAGCTATCACGTCGCCAACGACCCGCCGCTGGCGAGCGACATCTCGGCGCTTGCCGGGGTCGTGTCGAGCTGGGTGGGGACGGTTCCCGACGCCGCGTCGATGGCGCGGGGGGCGACGGAGGCGGTCGGGGCGGCGATGGGGCCGCCAGGCGCAATCTCCACCCTCATCGTTCCGACCGATGCGGCGTGGGGGGAGGTGGATGGCGCCGTGGGTGCGCAGGGGGGGGCCGACGGGGGTGCGCGGGCGGTGACGGCTGGAGTGGGAGCGCTCGCGTGGCGCGGGACTCCGGTGGCGCCGCGCGTGGTGGAAGGGGTTGCGACCGCGCTCGCCAGCGGCGCGCCGGCCATGATCCTCATCGGCGGGCGCGCGATGCACGCGGGAGCGGTGGAGCATGCCTCGCGCATTGCCGCCGCGACCGGAGCTCGGCTCTGCTGCACGCCGTTCACCGCGCGTTCGCATCGCGGGGCGGGAAGTGTGGCCATGGAGCGGCTCCCGTACTTCCCGGAGATGGTGCTGCAGATGCTGGCCGGGATACGGCACCTGATCCTGGTGGATGCCACGTCGCCGGTGGCGTTCTTCGCCTACCCCGGGCTCCCGGGGGCACTGGTCCCCGAGGGGTGTGCCGTGCACGTGCTGGCCGAGGGGGGCGACGACGTGGCGGGGGCGC
>MEDZ01000001.1 GCA_001724275.1 Gemmatimonadetes bacterium SCN 70-22 | reverse complement strand
GTCGCCTGCTCCGGCGACATGTAGTGCGGCGTGCCCAGCGACAAGCCCGTCTCCGTCATCCGGCCGCCCGCCGCAGCGCTCACCGCGAGCGCAATGCCGAAGTCCGCGACGATCGCGCGACCGTTGCGCAGGAGGATGTTCTCGGGCTTGATGTCCCGGTGAATGACGCCTTGCTCGTGCGCATACTGCAACGCGTCCGCGACCTCGGTGGCAATGCTCACCGCCTCGTCGATGCCGAGCTGCTGCTCGCGATCGAGCTTCTCCCTGAGCGTCTCACCCTGTATGTACGGCATGACGTAATACAGGAACTCCATGCTCCCGCCGGGTGCTGCTGTCGTGCGGCCGCTATCGTACAGCGGCAGGATGTTCGGGTGCTGGAGCTGCGCCGTCGTCTTGATCTCCTGCACGAACCGGTCGGCGCCGAGCACGGCGGCGAGCTCGGGGCGCAACACCTTGAGCGCGACCTTGCGGCCGTGCTTCAGGTCCTCGGCGAGGTAGACGGTGGCCATGCCGCCTTCGCCGAGTCGGCGCTCGATGCGATAGCGATCGGCGAGGGCGGTAGAGAGTTGCTCGGTGATTTCAGCCATGCACTTCGCCGTTCAGCGTGCAGTGTGACGCTGCGTTGTGGGCCGGGCCAACTCGTCGGTCGATGAGCACGAAATGGGAAGGCCGGTCCGTCGGGCCAAGGTACGCAGTGCTCCGGAGGGCGTCCAGACGAGGCGCGCACGCCGCATCCGCCTTGCCCAACGGTCGAATACCGCAGGCCTACTCTTGTCCCGCCTTGGGGAGATCTCTTCAGCGACGCGGACGACGTTGCGCCTGAACCAGTATCGGGCGGCGGCCCGCCGCAGAACATCGGACACGGGCGGCGCAGACTCCTCGCCCAGCCCGTCCTGGCCGCCCGCAATCGCCCCTGCCTGTGACGGCGCGCACGAGTGCCCAAGCGTTGGGGGTGAGCGGCTCAGCCATGCTACAGGGGAGGCCAAGGACGCCGACGCATGCAGGGCGATTGAAATGCGACCTCCCTGCTCCGAAGCCCAGTGCTGGACGCGTCGAGCAGCAACTAGGCGCCTCCCGAAGCGCTGCTCTGCAGGCGTACCCAGCGAATACCGGCCGGTGAGTTGGACTCCCCTGCCAGCGGCCCTGCCCGCTCCGGCGGTGCAGGGTGTGGGGCGACCGGACGTGCCGACTGGCTGCCGACGTAGCGAAGCTGCTGGTCATCGCTGATGGAGACGACGAGCCAACCCTCATCGGCGAGGTGACGCTGCGAGACGGGGAGCCGAAGCGACCAGGCGACGGACTGGCGCACGCGGGCGAGATCGAGGGTGCTGCTGGCGACGACGGCAATGGAGTCGTCGCTCATCAGATCGAGCAACCGTACGCGGAGCACGGTGGTTGGTCGGAGCGTCGTCGTATCACCCCAGTAGGCGATGCCCCGCACGGTGATGCTCGCAGCTTCTGCTGGGCCGAGCTGGGGTGCCGGTGGTGGTGCGGTCTGACTCCGAACCCGGATGACCGACGCGAGGATGGTCACCACGACGAACGCGATACCGATGCGGGCTGCGGCACGTAGCGCGTGCGATGAAAATGAAGGAAATGGCATCGGCGCCTCAGTATGGGATGCTGCCCGACGAGCGCGTCCACAGCAGGTGCTCCAATAGAATGCGCGGGCGCATCCCGTTCTACCCTTCGCATCGGGTGGCGGGAAGCGTCGCTAGCCAAGGCGCACGGAGCGCGCGAGCCTGTCGGCGCCCTCGGCTGCTCGCACGCGGCGCCGAATGCGGATGGCGCCCCGGAGCACCAGCCAGCAGACCATAAGGCCGATGGCGAGGTCGGGAATGGCAGAGTCGAGGAGCGCCACGAGCGCTCCCGCCAGAACCACGCCGAGGTTGGCCTGGACATCGGTGGCGGAGAAGATCCAGGCGGCCTGCAAATGCACTTCACCGTTGCGGTGACGGCGCAGGAGGGCGAGGCACCCGATATTGACGGCGAGCGCGCCGAGGGAGATCCCGATCATCGCCGGTGGCTCCGGGGCGCTGCCCATGATGGCCCGTCGCGCGAGCTCGAGGATCGCGAGGACCGCGAGTCCGAGTTGCACCCGCCCCGCGAAACGCGCCGCGCTGAGCTTCCGGCGCTCCGTGGCGCCGACGGCGAGCAGCGCCAACAGGTAGACCGCCGCGTCGGCGCCCATGTCGAGGCCATCGGCGATCAGCCCCATCGATTCGGCACGCCACCCGCTGACGATCTCGACGAAGAACATCACGCCGTTGAGGAGGAGCAGGATGACCAGCGCGCGCCGTCCGAGCTGCTCGCTATGCAACGATGTGTCTCCCACCGGTTGACGCCCGCGCACAGCTGCAAATCAATGAACGACAGTGCGAGCGCGGGACGCTACACGACTTCATTCGACAGTGTCGGCGCCAGCGCCACGCTCACGATCACGGTAGAGGCCATTGATGGTCCCCACGTCGACCTCCTCGACGGGTGTGACAGCTCCAACGTGTGCCTGGCGGGGCATCTGCCTGGATGCTTCAGGGAATTGGAGCACTCACGTCCGCCGTCTGGCAATCAGGGGGGCAGTTGGGTCCATTGGGGCGCGAGTGGGCGTAGACCAGAGGCGCGATCTCGGTCTGCCGCGACAGGCCTCCGACACGAACTGTCACGAGGAGGCGCGTGGCGATGAGGTTGGGGAAGAAGATGTCCTGGCGACACTGGCCGGCGTCGGTGGTGCAGTCGAAGACGTATGTGACGTTGCTGCCGGGAACGCCCACCTCGACCCGAAACGGCTGCGACGGCAGGGCGGACAGATGCAGGCGCACGCCACTCTCGCAGCCGATGAGCGTGCAAACCTCGCTCGCGGTGGAGCAGCCGAGCAGGACGAGTGCGAGCAGCGGACGCACCAATGCGGCTCCTCGCATCACAGCTCTCGCTGCACGCGGCAGGGGCGGCCAAAGGCGAGCGTGTTCGGCGGCACGTCCTCGGTCACGAGACTGCCAGCGCCGACCGTTGCGTCCGCCCCGATCGTCACGCCCGGGAGTACGATCGTGCCAGCGCCGAGCCAGACACGGTCGCCGATGGTGATCGGCCGAGCAGAGGTCCGGTACGGCGCTCCCTGCCCGTCCGGATTAGGCGGCGCGACGCGATCGCGGGCGCGTAGCGGGTGCGTCACCGTCAAGAGTTGCACGCCAGGGCCGATCAGCACGTTGGCGCCCACCCGGATCTCGGCGGAGTCCAGAAATACGCAGTTGACGTTGACGAAGGTGTCGGCGCCGAGGTAGACGTGCGCGCCATAGTCGCAGAAGAACGGCGGCTCGATCCAGACGCCCGGCCCGACGCCGCCGAGGAGGGCTGTGAGCACCTCGGCCCTCCCGACCCCATCGGCCGACGGCGTCGCGGCGAACTTGGTGAGCAACGCGCGGGCGCGGTGCGCGAGGGCGAGCAGCTCCGGGTCTCGGGAATTGTACGCCTCGCCGCGGAGCATCCGGCTGCGCTCTGACTCTGGGCTGGTCGGCATGTACGAACGTCGCGGCCTATCGTGAGCTTCTGCTGCAGACCCTCGACAAGTTGCGCCTGTGTGGGACGCACTACAAGTGCGTGGCCGTCAGCGGCACGCGGTCGACAGATCGGCCGCTTGCTGAGAGCGCTGTGAGGACGCGGCGGGGCTGTTCCTCGAACACTCTACCGGTGATTGCCGTCCGGCGGGTCGTGAGGGTGGGCAGGAACATAGGTCAACCGGATCACGTCCTCGTCGATCCGGTCATGTGTCATGAGGCGGAGCCGCGGCCGGGGTCCGGCGAAGTATGGTGTGCCCTGGCCGAGCACGACGGGGTGCAAGTAGATGCGATACTCATCGATCAGGCCAAGGGCGGTGAGGGTGCGTGCCAGGTCCGGGCCGGCAACTTCGATCTCCCCGTCGCGCTCGCCCTTCAACGCGCGGATCGCGGCTTCGAGATCGGGCTCGACCAGCCTGGCGTTGGGCCCGACCGACGTCAACGAGCGCGAGACGACCCACTTCGGCTGCGACCGCCACGCCGCCGCGAACACGTGTTCCTCCGCGGTCCATTCAGGCTGATCGTCGTCCCAGTACCGCATGATCTCATACATCCGGCGACCGTAGACACTGCCCGCCTGCCCCCGCGCCTCCTCGATGAAGTGGCGGAAGAGTGTGGGGCCTGGCGCAAACGCCAGATGGTCGACGTAGCCGTCCAGGGATTGGTTCATTCCGAACACGAGTCTGGCCATGTCAACTCCTTTCAGCGCGCGGCACGGCCGCCCGGTTGTGGACGATGGTTCGGGTCGCGACAGCGCCCTGTCAAATCGTAATGCCGGGCGTCGGTGCGCTGCAAGAACGGGTTAGGCATCGTCGCTCGCCACGTCACGAGGATGCAGTACGCGACGGCACCCGGAACGCGCTGCAACGGGCGCCTCACGTAGGCACGTAGGCGAGACCATCCGGGAAGCGCACGGGATCCATGGTGTCGCCCACTCCCGCCCGCGATCTGGGTCGATGCGTCGGTTGCCCTATTGCGTGCCGTCGGCCGTTGCTATATAGTGAACCATATGGTTCAGTGTCAGCCAGCCCGTATCGACGCCTCGTTCGCCGCGCTCTCCGACCCCACGCGACGTGGCATTCTGGAGCGCCTCGGTCGGGCCGACGCTTCGGTAACAGAACTTGCCGGGATGTTCCGAATGACGCTCACCGGCATGAAGAAACACATCGCTGTCCTGGAGCAGACGGGGCTCGTCAGCACGGCAAAGGCCGGCCGCGTCCGAACCTGCACCCTGGGCCCACGCCGGCTAGAGGAGGAGGCGGCGTGGATCGAACGCTACCGCCAGCTCTGGCAGGCGCGCTTCGACGAGTTGGACAAGGTCGTTGAGGAACTGCAACGGATGGAACGAGCCGATGCACGGAGCAGGCGACAGTGAGTCCATCCTTCATCACCCCCCCCATGAACAATCCCACGACAGTAGAACGAAGGTCGGAGCGTGAGCTGGTCGTCACGCGCAGCTTCAACGCATCCGCGCGCATCGTGTTCGAGGCCTGGACCAGGCCCGAATTGATCACGCGCTGGTGGACGCCGAAGTCGTTTGGCATCTCGTTCGTGTCCTGCGAAGCCGATGTTCGTACGGGGGGGACGTACCGCTTCGTCTTCAGTCACCCCGACTTCGAGCAGCCGATGGCGTTCTTCGGCCGGTATGTCGAGGTCACGCCCTACTCGCGCATCGCCTGGACGAACGAGGAGGGCGCCGATGGTCCGCTTTCCACCGTGACCTTCGAGGAGGCGGACGGCAAGACGCTCCTCGTCCTGACCGAACTCTATCCTTCCAAGCAAGCCCTCGACGACGCCATCGCCACAGGGAGCACGGGGACGAGCGGGGCAGCCGAGCAGTTCGAGCAGTTGGACGAACTTCTCGCCTACGCCTCGTCGTAGGCTCTCTCGAGGGCCGCTACGTCGAGCTTCACCATCGTCATCATGGCCTCCATCACAGCCTTGACCTTGCTGGCATCCTTGTCGCGGATCAGCTCCACGAATCGCCGCGGGACAATCTGCCACGAGAGGCCGAACGGATCCTTGATCCAGCCACACGCCGTCGGCGTCGCCCCAGCCTTCACCAGCTTGTCCCAATACTCGTCGACTTCGGCCTGGTCCACGCAGTCGACGTAGAGCGACAAGCCTTCGGAGAACGTGAAATGCGGGCCACCGTTGTAGCCCATGAAGACTTGGCCACCAACGACGAACTCAGCGGAGGTGATGGGGCCGTCCTCGCCGGTGCGGGCGACGTTCCTGATCGCGGAGTCCGGAAAGGTGGCGGTGTAGAACTGCATGGCCGCGTCGAGCTGGTCGTTGAACATCAGGAACGGTGTCACCTTGGTCATCGGAGATTCTCCATGGTTGCAGGAGGTCGTAACCGAAGGCCGCCTATCCATCTGGAGGCGCGCCTCCGTGCTGTATGCTCAACGCCCGGGTTGGCCGGCCGGAGAATCAGGCACAAGCGCGTGGCGACGCCACGCGCCATCGTTCATTCTGTGCGACGCCAGAGAATGAGCGTACCGAGCGCCCCAGCGGTGAGCGAGGCCAGGAGAATCGCGACCTTTGCGGCAGCGTAGTCACCCAGGTCGGGGAAGGCGACGCCAGCGATGAAGATGGACATGGTGAAGCCGATGCCGCCGAGCGCTCCGGCGCCGATCAGCTGGCGCCAGGAATAGGCGTCGGGCTTTTCGGCGATGCCAGTGCGCACCGCGAGCCATGCGGCCGTCATCATCCCGATCGGCTTGCCGAGGACGAGACCGAGCGTGACCGCCGAGATCAGGCGAGCGCGCCCATCGAACACGCCGAGCGAGAGGGCGATGTCGGCGTTCGCGAGCGCGAAGATGGGTAGCACGACATAGCTCGACCACGGCTCCACCGAGCGCAGGAGCTTGTCGGCCGGTGACTCGATGCGCGCGTGAATCGCGTCGAGTGCGCGACGGGCAGGTTCGGAGGGACCGGGGCGCATCGGCTCTGCGGCGCGGACGCTCTCGTGGCTGATCACGACCGAAGCCTGCGCCATGAGCGCCTGCAGATTGGCTGGCGGGCGCGCGGGGATGAGCACCGCGAGGAGCACGCCCGCGAGCGTGGCGTGCAGGCCGGACTGGTGCAGGAGGAACCAGAGGCAGACGCCGCACACCGCGTACGGCAGCACCGCGTACACACCGGCCCGATTGAGCAGTACGAGGAGCAGGGTGAGCGCACCGGCGGCGACGAGACTCGTGACGTCGATCGCCGCCGTGTAGAAGAGCGCGATGATGGCGATTGCCACGATGTCGTCGATGATGACCGCTGCCGTCAGGAACACGCGCAGTTCGACCGGCACCCGGGCGCCAAGCAGTACGATGAGCGCGACGGCGAACGCTGTATCGGTGCCGATGGGGATACCCCACGCGTGTCGCAGGTCCGGCGGGGCAAGGGATGCGTAGATGAGCGCCGGCAACACGATCCCGCCAAGGGCGGCGAGCACCGGCAGCGCGCCGGAGCGCAGCGTCGCAAGATGGCCAGAGGTGAACTCGCGCTTGATCTCGAGGCCGACGACGAAGAAGAAGACGGTCAGCAGTCCATGGTTCACCCAATGGCGCAGCGGATACGTGAAGCTATCAGCGCCCCATCGGAGACCGAACGGCGTCTCCCACCAGTCGGCGAGCGCGGCGGCGAGCGGTGAGTTGCTGAGTGCCAGCGCAAGCAGCGTCGCCAGTCCCAGCATCAGCCCGGACGACGGTCCCCAACGCACGAACTTGACTGCCGCGGCCTGGATGCGGTGGCCGAGCGCGCCGAGCATCGCATCGGCGAGCGAGGTCTCGTCCCAGGGGCCGGAGTAGCGGCGCCCGTTGATGAAGAATGTCGGCGTCACCCGCGCTCCGCTGCGCTGTGCGCTCTCGATGTCCTCGCGTATGCGCGCGCTCGCCGCCGAGCGAGCGGGAGCCGTCGTGGCGCCGGTTGGCGGCAGTCCGAATTCGCGTGCGATGCGCTCGAGGTCCCCGGGGGCGAACGCCGGCCCCCGTTCCATCAACGCCTCATGAAGCTCCCAGAACCGCCCGGTGGTGGCGTACCACGTTTCCGCGAGTTCCGCCGCCTGGGTCGCGGTCTCGTCTTCGCCGACAGGCAGGTGCCGGAACACATAGCGCATCCGGTCGCCGAACCGCGTCCGCAGCATCTCGACGACCTCGTGGACCGCATGACAAGGCGCGGAGGTGTAGCTGCCGTATTCGACCAGCGTCAACTCGGCGTCGGCCGGCCCCAGGACGTGGTCGCGTGCGACGTCGACCGGCGGGGCGAGCAACTCTGGACGAACAATCATCACGCGGGATCTCCCATACGTCGAACCGGCAGACGGAAGTGGCGTGGATGCCGGTGCATGGACCTCCGCACAGCGTCGATGCGGAACGAGAGGCGACCGCACGGCGCGTAGCCGCAACCCATGCAACCGACGACCACGGTCCCGATGGTATTCGCAATGAAGTCATGCATCGTGTCGTGGGCCCCCGTCTCGTGGCTCATCATGTTGAGGTACGGCCATGGCAGGCCAACGACGTACCCGAAGATCTCTGGGCCGACAGCGAGCGTGACTGCGAAGCGCACACCGCGCGCGCGCGGGGGCGTGGAGTCGATGGTGCGTGACGGGCGATCGGTCCGCAAGAGCGGCAACATCACAATCTACCCAACGACGCCACGCTGAGCCGCCCCCGTTTCGTGGCGGCTGGGCCAGTCGAGTCCCACGCCCTCGGTACGGGAGGGCGGGGCGTGTGATACCGTGCCTCGTACTCCGCCGGGGGAACATGCTCGAGCGGAGCCGGCAAGCGCTGCGTGTTGAACCACGCGCCCCATTCCTGCGTCGCGAATGCCTCGTCGTCAAGGCTGCGCCACGGGCCGCGCCGCCGGCGTCCGCCAGGCGCCCCGTGTAGCGCATCGAGACGTACAGGGTGCATTCACTCGGTCGTGGCAGAGGAGATGGGCTCGGCGGGGCGTCCGCGCCTGCACCCAGGCATTGGCGGACACCCCGCTCAACCCACTCCGCACCTGCAGCCGTCGGCGCCAAGAGCCGTTATGCGTCAGGGCACCAGAATGCGCCAATGAGTGCTGTCGAGCACGACTCGCGCGGTGCCGTTTGTGGCGCCCAGGGAGAACTCGCGTGCGAAACGGAGCTCGGTCGGGTTGAGCCATTCGAGGTTGCGCGGGCCCCATACGGAATCGGCAGTGACGGGCGACGCAACGAAGTCGTGGTCGAACTCGAGGATGAGGCTGTCGGCCGCCACTGACCAGATCTGCAGTGTGGTCGGCGAATACTCCGCCTCCAAATCGACGTTGCCAGCGGCAAGACGGGACCCATCAGGCGCGATGACGGGGACGCCATTGCTGCTGCCAATCCAGCCGGTCCTGCCGTTCACGAACAGGTAGCGACCGCCCTCGTAGTACTGGACCTCGATGAGGTGATAGCCGACAGCGGCAATCAGTCCCCGGTAGCTGAACCAGGTGCCTGCGGGATCGTCGGGAAGCGAATCCGTGAACACGAGGGTATCGCCGCGTCCGAGTGCGATGCGAAGATGTCGACCGGTGCGCACGACATTCCCGTTCGCCGCCGTGAGCAGGGTACGCTCGATGGCCTGGGCGCAACGGTAGCTGTTCGTGAGGTCGCGGCAAATCGCGTCGGCAGCGGAGTCCGTGGGCACCACTGCCGCCGGAGCCGCCGCAAGCTCTGGCGCGCGTTGATTCGGCGACGTGTCGCCGCATCCGCAGAGGGCGAGGGTCAGGAGGGCGATGTGCGCTCTATCCATCATGCGAACGCGGCTGGTGCACGCATGACGGTATAGATCCGCTGCAGCCGCAGCAACGGGAGCGAGCGGCGCGAGCGCACACGGGATCGGCCGTCTGTTGCAGCAGGTGTCGGGCGGCACGGGTGGGCACGCTCGTGGTACGCATCAGCGGCAGAACTCATCGAAGTACAGTGTGGTCGGCGCCATGACCGCCATGGCGATGACAGATGAGTCACGCGCCGGCCGATACGCGAGACGAGCAAGACCGAAGCCGAGGGCGCGCACCTCGAGCTGGACGTGGCGCGTGCCCGGTAGCGCGAGCACGAGCGTGCCCGTGGAATCGGTGCGGTGCCAGGAGTGGGCATTGAGGCGGGCCTCTGCCGGAAGCGGATCGCCGGTATCCAGGCGGCGGACTCGCAAGACGAGCGAGTCCCGTGGTGACGCCGCCGGCATCACGACCACCCGGGAATGCGAGCGAGCTGGCGGAGGACACACCGGTCGCGCCTGGGCCCGTGCTGCGAGCGGGCCGAGCAGCACGCAGGCGATGGCCGTGAGCCGAGGAACGTGCATCGAGCGACTCGTCGAGGGAGACGTCGTCAGCGTGCGGCGCGCCTATACAGCTGGAAGTTGCGCACGGGCGCGCTGTCGGGTGCGATGGACTCCTGGACCACCGCCAGGAGCGTTCCATCGTCCGACACCACACGGCGCGCGTAGGCGAGTCGCGTGGTATCCCGGAAGGCCGCGCTGTCCAACGTGCGGTCATCCACGTGGGTCAGCGAGAACGCGTCAGGGCCGCCGTCCGAAGGCGGAAGGGTAACCCGGGATCCGTCGTTCCTGCCGCCAAAGCGGGTGCTCCGGTCCTCGGAGTCACCGAGCATGCGCCAGCGGACTTCGAGGGCGAGGTATCCGTGGTGGTCGTGCGCGATGGTGTAGCGCCCGGTGGCCGGGGGAACGCCGCACGCGTAGAGCGACAGTTCAGGAATCAGCTCCCACTCTCCGATATAGCGCATCGCACGCTCGGGGTTCCCTTGTCAGGCCAACGGCTCCGCCCAAGCTGCGGGCCGCGGCACGTCATGTCACAGCGGCCCAATCCGTCGGCCGCCGCTCGGCGGCGTCAGGCGGTGGTTAGACGGCCCTCCGCCGATTGCGATGCCGCTGCCACAGGAGCACCGGGGCGAGGAGCACGGCGGTGACAGTTGCACCGAGCAGGGCGGCGCGGAGGCCGTCGGGCGTCACCATACGGCGCAAGGTGTCGATCCCGACATCGCGGAAGGCGCCAGCCTGAAGAAACGCAAAGGCGAGACCGGTGCCGACAATGGCCAGGAGGGCCTGGATGATCTGCCAGCGCGAAGTCGGGTGGCTCATGACTGAAATATCCAGCGCGAACGTGGGAGGGGACGGCTAACGCGTTCTTCTGCTGTGAACGCTTCAATAAGACGGGGTTGTGGCGCGGCCGCCAGGCCGTCCCATGCACGCAAGGCAGGCGCCCCACAACTGCATCCTTGGCGCGTTCATCGGCAGCAAGCGGCGATATGGCGCCTGCCGGCGAACGCGGGCAGTCAGCGCTGCGAGGTCCGGCCAGCCATAGCCGACGTGGAACTCGCCGGTGGCCGAGAGCAACCGCACGGCCCCGAGATGCTCGTAGAAGCGATTCGCGGCGCGTCTGGCGCCCCCGAACAGCAGCATCGATCGCACGCCGCAGTCGAGGACGCGCTCGGCGATCGCGAGAACGAGCCGCTGGCAAGCCGCGCTGGTACGCGACGGAACCGCTGGCCGTCAGCAAGCAGAAGGGAATCCGATGTCACCACGAACGCGTTGCACATCACTTCGACGGCTGCTCCCAAGCAGAGGAGGGGCATGCTGATACAGGCAGCATTATCGCGCATGACGCAGTCCGCCTCGCCACCGTCGGTGAATCCCTCGCGCCAGTCGCCGCGCGCGTCAACGGGGTCCTTGGATCCGAACCGGAGCTTCCAACGGGAGACGCGGGCGAGGCGATCGGGCGGCCACGGGATGATGCCATCCGCGGTTGAGTCTGCGCGTAAGCGGAGGGTATCGCCGCGCAGCCGCTGGGGGGCCACACGGAGCCAGTCTCCCACAAACGCTCGAGCGACGCGCGGTACGGCCGGGAGCGCACCGCGGGAGGCAGGTGTGTCGTCACGGCCGCGGCACGCGCCGAGAGAAAGCATGATTGCAAGAAGCGCCACTCGGCTCACGATTGCCGCCTCCGTTGGGTGGTTACCTAACGCCGCCGTATGCTGCAATTCACGGTAGACACTACCTCGTGGGGTGGCGGATCGGACGTCCAAGGTCTCGAACGTCCTCGAGTGCCTCGGTGTACAACTTCGTGCGACTGCAGATGCCGGTCACGGGCCGTTCGCGGCTTTCGGGTTGGTAGGCGTAGATTAGATATGCCGTGCCGACCGCGAAGGGGTACCCACAGTCCCCGCCCCCTCGGCCAGTTGCGACTTCGAGCGTGTCGAATGCAGCGGTGGGCTTCCATTGAGCGTGGATCGCGACTGAGACGATGCGTCGATACGAGAGCGGCGCCTCTGAGCGGATGCTCAACACGGTGCCGTGGACGACGATGCTTGCCGCCCGCAACGCTTCTGTGGTGCTACCGTTGGGAATGCACGAGCAACGCGTCGTGCGCCGATGGATGGCCGCGTCTGCGCGGAGCGCACCCGGCTTACTGACGATTACCAGCGAAATACTCGCGCCAAGTAGGGCATGCAGCACGTTGAGTGCGATCATTTCTCGGACTCCGGCTCCATGTGTCGAACCTGCGGGTTCACCAGCAGCCGAATCGCATCGTGCGATTGCAGCGAGCACACCCTAGCTCGGCTGTCTGGTGCAACCCCATGTTTGGCCGAGCCTGCGCGCCTACGCGGCGCTGCCAGCCCACGGCTTGATGCGTCGGAGCACGGGCGCGAGCGCCTTCGCCCGCCGGCCGGCGATGATCTCGCCGATGCGCTGGGCCGGAACGCCGATCTCCTTGGCGAGGCGGTACTGGGAGAGCTGCATCGGCACGATGAACTCCTCGAGCAGGAGCTCCCCAGGCGTGACGGGCTTGAGCGCGGTCATCGGCGGACTCGGCATAGTGATAGTCGACGCTCTCGACGGCCGCCGGGCCGCTGGCAGTCCAGCGGAGACGGACGCGGTACTGACCGTTGATGCGGATGCTGTGTTGGCCGGCGCGATCCCCCTTCAAGGCTTCAGGCGATTCCCCGGCGGCACGCGGAGGTCATCGCGTCGCCCGTCGATCTCCAGTTGGCGCAACTTGCGTCGCGCCACGGTGGCGATGTTCGTGACGCGCCGGGTCCCGCGGCCGCTGGCGAGTGCCTCCGTATCGGCATCCCGGAACGAGACCATCGTCGCGAACAGTAACGCCGCGCGTGATCACGTCAAGCGTGGCTAGCGGCCCCGCAACCGTCGGGCTGCGGCCCAACGTTTGGGTTCATCTGCAGCCGGATTACAGCCATCGTGGCGAAGCCACCTCCTTAGCACGGCGGACAGAGGCAACCATGTGTTAGGAGGCGTGAGTGTCCGCGCCTGGCGCACAGACTGCACGGCGTGCACGCCACAACCCAAAGGCTGCCCCAAGGGCGGCACCCGTCGCAAGGTGGTTGTTGCGTTCTTGTCGGTAGGCCTCGCCGCCAACGGTGTCGACGAGCCCTCCTCTGGCGAGAAACACACCCCATCCGAGGGCGACGCCCGCTGCAGTCCACAGTATCACGCGCTTGCTGCGGGGGCCGACGCACGACACCGGCTCCGATGGCGGGCGGCGCGCCGGCGACGCCCATGTTACCTCACGCGGTCCCGCCACGACTCCGGCACGGGCGGCCGCGCGGGTTGGCACCTGTGCTTCGAGACAGTCCCCGACGAACAGCGTTAGCCAGAGCAGGATGACCCGATGGGCGAGGGCGACACGCTGACGCGCCGGTCGCCAATGCAAGGCCGCGAGTGACGAGGTCGTGGAGCGAAGCATGAGCGGCACCAATGTGTGGGTTCACCTAACGCCCAGAATGTAGTGGCCGCCGAAGTACAGTCAGCGCGCGCTCGCTAGAGCGGCTGGCAACTGCAATTGTGTGTTAGTCTGCGCGCTGGACCTACTCGTCGCTGGTCGGCGACGCGCCCGAGCAGCGAATCTGTCGCTCGACTACGGATCACCTCGCGTACGCACCACCCACGAGGTCGTAACCAAATTGGAAGAGCGATGGTCGTAGCACAACGCCGCTGGCGAGCGGGTGAGTGCCACGAAGACGCCACACCGAGGCACCCCCACAATCCTGTTCTCGGTGTCCAGCGAACGCCACGCGGACAACGCTATTCACAGAGGACGAGAGTGGTGGGAAGAAAGCTTGCATTCCGGCAGATCCCGCTCCCCCCGTAACTGGCCCGGTCGGCAGGCATTCGGCGACGATTGTCAGCCCAGCGATGGTCACCGACCCCCGCCAACTTGAGTCGGACTCTTGAAAGAGCTTGACGTCGCCGTACGTGGCGTAGTGGCCCCTGCCGCGCATGTAGGAGACGTATGCACTATCGGGCATCCAGAACTCCAAGGCCAGAAACGGGCGCCCGGGTCCAAGGTCCGTCGCCGGCATCGATGGCGCGACCCGGGCGAACCACAGCGCCGCCGCTCCGTGCATTGGCCACTGCGGGGCTCGCCCGTCAATCGAGAATACTCCCATTCGAACGATTTCGAGAAATGAAATGCCCCAGTGGTCGTGCGTGGGATGTTCGGCTAGGTAGTCCGTCGCCCAGCGAACACCGGTTATGGCCAGCTCTTTCAGCGTGATGAATCGCAATGAAGGTGGAAGTCGGTGCTGCACTGTGGTGAGATCGAAAGTGACGTACGCGACAATCTCATACGGTTGACCCACAACCCAGCGCGTCCGAGCACCTTCAGGAAGCGATGGCACCTGTGCGGCCGCGTCTCCAGCAACCAGCGCAGAGCCGACGAGCGTGACTAGCAGCGAAACCAGCCTCATTGGTCCTCCTTCATCGTTGACAATCCTCTGCCGCTGGGCCGCAGGCGGTTCGTGTGCCAGTGGAACGCACGGGGCTTTGCCGCGAAGGCTAACGTCTTAGCTCAGCAGGCGCCGAAGGGAATAGGGGCGAGCACACAATAGCTCGGCGGTCTGCTGCAGCGCATGCTGGGCGGCAGGCGCGGGCAGAACACAGCGAGCGCGAGGACTGACGATCAGGCGACTTCACGCATTCCTTGCCGTCCTAGCTTGTCTGAGCAGAGGATGCGTAGCCGGATACAAGCCGACGAGCTGGTGCCGGACGGTGCACGGCGCGCCATTGGATGCATCACTCGTGGAAGGACGCACTTGTTGACTCGGGACCGAATGCACGCCCACGTCGCTCAAACGGACGATCCGCGGCCCGCGTGAAACACAGTCTACCCCGGCTGGTGCACGAACGCGAGAAGCCGACCACCGGGTACGCTTCCCCAAGTGGTCGGCATCATCGCCAGAGGGCGTCCGATTCCCGCCGCGCCGATGGCGTGCGCGTTGCGCATGGACCGTCGACATGAGCGTGCACGCGACGCTTTCGTCAGCCACTACGCCCGAGCGCGGCCTCGGTCTAGGGTGAGGCAGCGACGGTGGTGAGGGTGCGCCGGTTCTCGTTGATTCGCGCGGCTCGAACACCGCGTGCCAACTGGTCGCCCTCCGGAGTGCCAGACAGTGTCAGCATCAGGATATAGAGCGAGCGCAGCGTGCGTACAACCGATCCGCTGTCTGCTGCGGCGTGTGTTAGCGAGCGACCAAGTAGCCGAGTAGCGCCGCGACGGAGCCGACGGCGGCGGCGAGTCGCAATCGCCGACTCGTCAGAAAGGGCGCGACGGCCTGGAGGAGCAGGCCAAACAAGAGAATGAGAAACGCGCCCGAGACCTCGCGGGGGCGGGGCGCCTGCAGCCACTCGAGAGCCGCGAGCGCCGCGGCGCCAACGGTAAGCAGCAGCAGCGCCAGGAGCGCTATGCGTTCGCCCCTGCGTGCGGTCGTGTAAGCGGACGTGTCGGCCATGCGAAATCGAAAGTGGCGGTGGACTCGCTAACGTCAGAGCTCAATTGCAGCGGAACGGTATAGAGCGAGCGAAGCGAGCGTACAATGACTCCGCTGTCTGCTGCAGCACATGTTAAGCACCGCGGGCGCGTAAGGGCAGGAACGCCGCGTCCGGGTGGACGACGAAGTCGGCGATCAACGTCTGGGTATCGCGCAGGAGTCGCGCGACGTCGTCGGTCGAGCAGTTGCCGAGCTGGATCCAGATCACCTTGGGTGGAAAGCCCCGCCACACGCTGAACCGCTGGACGTCCTCGTCCTTCGAGACGATCACCAACGCGGACGCTCGCGCGTATTCCCAGATCTGCTCATCGGTGGCGGCAGGTCCGATCGCGTCACGGACATGGACCGAGCCGGGATACCCGGCCTGCAGGAGTCCGACCAGGCGCGCCGCCAGGTTCTCGTCGAACAACAGGCGGGGCGCCATGCGCGAGACCGTCAGGCGGCGGGGACGGGCATGATGCGGCGCTCACGCTCGGCCGCGAAGGCAAGACACGCGAGGATGTCCTCGTGCACGAGGTCCGGGAAATCAGCGATGACCTGCGCTTCGGTCATGCCCGAGGCCAGATAGCCCAGGACGTCGCCCACTGAGATGCGGGTGCCGCGGACGCAGGGCTTGCCGAAGCGAATGGCGGGATCGAGGCTGATCCGGTCGAGGATGCTCATACCCTGACGCTACGGTGCCAGCAGCGGCGCGTCAAGTTCAAGCGGCATCGGCGGTTACCGGACCTTCCGCGCTGCTGGTGCAGCGCCGCGCCCCGCTGGCTGGAAGCGATGCCTAACTCGAATTGGGCAGGCTGCTCGTCGAGCGGGCCCCAGCACCGCACGCCCTCAACGTCGAGCGGCGGCTCGAATAACGTCCGCCAGGTTGTCCAAGAAGTCGAGCGCCAGCCTGAGAACGCCTCCGCGCAACGCGGGAGCCCGCGGTTGCCAATGCTCATTCGGGCGTGGGCGCGGATGCGGCGTCCCCGCGGCGCGAGCACTGGGTGGCTTGCGCGGCGGTGGAACGAGCGCGCCGGCCGGACTGAACCGCCCCGGGATTACTGGAGGCTCCACTCTGTGAGAGATTGGAGCCATGCGCACATCGAAGCGGCAACAGCGGTTCAGTCCTGAGGGGCGCGAGCGCGCGATCCGGCTGGTCCGGGAGCAGACGGCGCAGCATCGCTCGCAGTGGGCGGCGATTGAGGCGATGGCCCCGAAGCTGGGGTGCACGAGCGAGACGTTGCACCGCTGGGTGCGGGAAGGGGAGCGCGAGGTCGGCGAGCGCCCCGGTCCGACGCGGGCGGACGCGGGCGGACACGGAACGGCTCCAGGCCCTGGAGCGTGAGAACCGCGAGCTGAAACGCGCGAATGAGATCCTCCGCAAGGCGAGCGCGTGTTTCGCTGCGGCGGAGCTCGACCGCCTGACGAAGTAGCCGCGTCGTACGCGACGATGTACGCGTGCATCGAGGCGGAGCGGGACACCTACGGCGTCGCGCCGATCTGCGCAGTGCTGGAGATCGCGCCGTCGGGCTATCGGGCGTATCGCGCACGACAGCAGGATCCGACGCGGCGTTCCGCGCGCGCGCAGCGCGACGATGTATGGCGCGAGCAGATCCGCCGCGTGTGGCAGGACAATCACGGCGTGTACGGCGTGCGGAAGGTCTGGCACGCGCTCCGGCGGGACGGCCACACCGTCGCACGCTGCACCGTGGCCCGTCTGATGGCCGTGGAGGGGCTGCAGGGGGTCGTACGGGGCCGCCGCGGGCAGCCGACGCGTCCGGATCCCACCGTGGACGACACGCGCGATCTGGTGCAGCGCGCCTTCGTTGCCGAGCGCCCCAACCAGCTCTGGGTCGCGGACTTCACGTACGTCGCCACGTGGCGCGGGATGGTGTACGTCGCGGTCGTCATCGATGTCTTCTCGCGGCGGATCGTCGGCTGGCGGGCGCACACCACCATGAAGACGGCGCTCGTGCTCGATGCGCTCGAGCAGGCGCTCTACGACCGCGTGCTCGAGGGCGCGCCGGGCGCACTCGTCGTGCACTCCGACCGCGGCTCGCAATATGTCTCCATGCGCTACACCGAGCGCCTGGCGGAGGCCGGGTCGGCTCCCTCGGTCGGGAGCGTCGGCGACGCGTACGACAACGCGTTGGCCGAGTCGGTGATCGGCTGGTACAAGACGGAGGTCATCCGCCGGCGCGGCCCATGGCGCAGCTTTGACGACGTGGAGTTCGCGACGCTCGCGTGGGTCGCGTGGTTCAACACGCAGCGCTTGCTGGAACCGCTGTGCTATGTTCCCCCCGCGGAGTTCGAGGCGATGTATCACGAGACCCTCACCCGCCACTCCGGGGCGGTAGGACTCAACTAACCCAGCCTCCACGAAACCCGGGGCGGTTCAATTCTCACAGACGAGTCTGGCATGTGGCATCGGGCCTCGCCCTCTCACGCCAATCAAAAGCTGGGCCCGCTAAGCAGCATCCGTCTAGTGGCTGCCTAACGAAGCTGTAGGAAAACCCCGTCGCTGCCTGCGCTGTGGACACGGAACTTCGGGCGACACGGCGGGTGTCCTCGGCAGCGAATCTGTGGCAATCCCCCGCTGCCGTCGAGAGCCCATGGCCCGCTACAAGCTGATCGACACCAACCCGCGCCTGCTGCCGGTAAACCTGGCGGCCCAGCTCCTCCTCGGCACCTTCGAGCACGCGGTCGACCACCTGCTCGACCATGCCATCGGCCTGTCGCGCTTCGACGGCCGCTTCCGGAACGACACGACTGGCGCCCCCGCGTATCCCCCGGCGGTGCTGCTCAAGGTGGTGCTCTGCGCCTACGCGCGCGGGATCGTGAGAAGCCGGGCGATCGCCCGGCTGTGCGAGGACCACGTGACCTTCATTGCCCTCTGTGGAACGCGCACCCCGCACTTCACGACGATCGCCGCGTTCGTCAGCGGCCAGGGCCCGGACATCGCGCACGTCTTCGCCGCCGTCTTGGCGGTCTGCGACCAGCAGGGACTGATCGGCCGCGAGATGTTCGCCATCGATGAGGTGAAGCTCCCGAGCAATGCGTCGAAGCGGCGCAGCGGCAAGCGCGCCCACTTCGAGCGGCAGGCGGAGAAGCTGGAGGCCGCCGCGGCGCGCATGCTCACCCGGCATCAGGCGATCGACGCCACGGAGGACGGGCCGCCCGACCCCCCGGACGGCCCCCGCCGTCACGGCGGACGCGGGACGCCGAGCGCCTGGCGCGCCTTGAGCGCGACGCGGCGCAGCTGCGGGCGTGGCTCGCCGCGCATCCCGACGACCGGCGCAGCGCTCAAGGCGCCGTGCGCCTCAGCAATCGCACCGATCCAGACAGTGCGAAGATGGCCACCGGCAAGGGCGTCGTGCAGGGCTACACGGCCGTCGCGGCGGTGGATGCGAGGGCGCAGATCATCGTGGACGCGCAGGCGCATGGCACCGGAACGGAGCAGGTGTTGCCGCTGCCCGTGGTCGCCGCCCTCGCCCCACACGCGATCGCCACGACGGTGATCACCGCGGATGCCGGCTACCATAGTGAAGCGAACCTCCGCGCCCTCGCGGCGCAGGGCCGTCCCGCGTTGATTGCGGACAACGGGATGCGGGCGCGGGACGAGCGCTTCGCGACGCAGGCCCGCCATCAGCAGGGCCCCCAACCCGCTGCACGACAAGTCGCGGACGCCGGCGCGCCTGCCGCTGTACCAGCCCCAGGACTTCGCCTACGATCCCGTCGCGCGCACCTGCGTGTGCCCCGCGGGAAAGTCACTCTATCGAAGGGGAAGAACCTCGTCATCCGGGGCTATCGTGGTACGCAGTTCCGGGGGGCCAAGCGCGACTGCGTGCCCTGTACGCATCGGGCGCGGTGCCTGCGCACGCCCGACCGCACGGCGTCGCGGCAGGTGATGTTCTTCGACGGCCCCGCGCTGGGGCGCCCGGAGAGCTACACCCGGCAGATGCAACGCCGGATCGACGCGGCGGAGGGCCGGGCGCAGTACGGCCGCCGCTTCGCGACCGTGGAGCCGGTCTTCGCGAACCTGCGCCACAACAAGGGGCTCGCGCGCTTCACGCGGCGCGGCCGCGCGAAGGTGGATGGGCAGTGGACGTTGTTCTGCCTGGTCCACAACATCGAGAAGCTGGCCCACGCAGGGTACGCCGCCTAACGGGCGGGCGCCGCACCCGCCGACGCCGGGAAGGCACCGTGGGGCGCATGCGTTGGCGCCACGCCCTGCTCTATCCGCTCCGCCAATCGCTGTAGCGCTCATCGCGCGACCGTCGGCCTTCGAACGGGGCCTATCCTACAGCCTCAACGTCCAAGCGCAACTGCCAACGAGGGGAATAGTGCGAGCGCAGCGAGCACACAATAGATCGTTGGTCTGTTGCGGCGCCAGTTCGACGGTCCGGCACGCTACTACGGTCCAAGCGATCTGTCGCGGCAGGCTCGCAGGAGTGTAGCGCAGCCCGCCGGCGGTTGCAGTGGGCTATAGGCAGTGCTGCATAGCAGGGTTTGCTTGACTCCCCTTCTATCCGCCTATACTGTGTCACCCGACCGGCTGTGGAATGTCAACCCTGTAACGCAAGGAGTAGAGCGATGAGCAAAGGCCTATGGCTGGCAGCGGTGGGACTCAGCCTCCTTCTGCCGATGCGAATTGCTCCCTCCGCGAACGGTACGCCGACCCTTCGCGCGAACGACGCCTGTGCGGATGGCTCATGTATCTTCGCAGCGAATCAGATCTGTGGAGGTGGTACGCATCGGCGAGCGTTCCAGTAGGAGTGGCGTTTGGTTTCACATCACGCCCCACTTGCGTGGCACCGCTGCCCACCGAGTCGGTGGTTCTTCACCGTAGCGTGCGGCTTGGCGATCGCATGCGCTGACGCTGACAAGACGGATTACGGTGCGTCACCGGTACCAGGCGACGTAACTGAACGTCGTTGGTACGTGTCTTGGAATGACACATCAGCGCAGGGTACGGGCGTTGGCAGCGAGGCCCTTTCCGTAGGAGCGGTGCTCGTGAGTGGGAGTACGGTTGTGACTGGTTCGTATGGCTCGGCGGCCTTGGTCGCGATCGACACAGACGTCGGCAAGGTACGCGAGCTCGGTAGGCCCGGCGATGGACCAGGGGAGTTCCGATCTCTGCATCGTATCAGACGTTGCGGCGAGGCCGAGGTTGTTGCACAGGACTTTGCCAACGGACGCGTGACATTTGTGACTCCGCAACTCGAACTGCGCGCGATAATCGCGGTGCCGCCGCGGGTCCTCGGTGGTGAACTTGTCGCATGCGCGTCGGACCGAACACTTCTGTTTGTCAATGATCCGCCTGAGGTGCCGGGTGATGGCGTCTACACGGTCGACCAGAGAGTCTACGCAGTCCGCACCTCCGATGGCAGCGTGTCGCTACTGGGAACGTGGTCAATAACGCAGATGGTCTTTGACACTCGACTGGGCGTGTTTTTCCCGCTGCCCCTAGGGAATCGCGCATTAGCGGCTGGCGCTGGAAGTGCGCTGCACGTCATAGATGCGGCGACTTGCAGCGTAACGGTTTACCGAACTCACGACATTCCGGTGAAACGTCGCGTCGTGCAGCACGAACTGGCACGTCCCGTCGCTCTTGCTCGCGCTCGCGCGCGCATCGTCGACGCCATGGCGGATTCCATAACGCGCCGTAAGGTCCGAATGGCGATGGAGCGGACGCCTTCCGGACGCGCTCAACCCTGTGCGGAGCAGGCTGTCGGGACTGCCGACGGCGACTTCTGGCTTCGCCTCGCGTCATCCGATGTCGACACGACCGCGACGTGGCTCCTCATCGACCGCGAGCTGCGGCCACAATTTCGGCTGGCGCTGCCTTCGACCATGGAGGTGATGGACAGTCGGGGTGACGCGGTGCTTGTGCTGGATAGGGCGACCGATGACGGGCATTTTCAGCTCCTGCGGACCTGCATGCCCGGCGATGGCAACTGCTTGTGAGTAGCGTGGACATGTTGAGGCGCGGCGCGCGGCATCGCTGTATCCTGCGGCCGGCGACCGCGGTGAGAGCATCTCACTAACTCGCATCCCGGTGGTCCTGCCCGGTCCCACCTAGGGATCCATCGATCAGGCTACTGATGACACGCTTCACTCGGAGTAGGACCATGGGAGCAGTCGGGTGGCATGGGCCTGCACTCGACCTGGTGCCACGCGACAGCTGCCAACTTGGTCCGTCGAACGTTGAGCGTCAGCTGCGGTCGAACGGAATAGAGCGAGCGAACTGTAGATCGTCCGACTGCTTCATGCGATGCTATACGCTCGCGCGCCGACGCGTGCGAGCCGCCTTCCGCTCTTGGGCGATCCGCTCTGCGAGATAGACCTTGAGCAGGCTCTGATAGGGCACGTCGCGCTCGTTGGCGAGCACCCGGAGCTCTTCGAGCATCGCCTGCGGGAGTCGGAGCGAGATCGTGGCCGTCGACGGCCGCAGCTTGGCGAAGCGAACCGGCTGCGCCTTGCTCAGATCGAGATATTCAGCCGCGTCGTGGGACATCCAGAACGCGCCCGCCTCCTCGTCGGAGCGGAACTTCGGGATGGTCTTGAGCTTCTTAGCGGGCTTGGGCATAGCGGCGACGCTCCAGGCGACTCATGTCGCGGACGGAGATGATGCGGATGAGCTTGCGGCGCACGGTGAAGGCGGCCGTGAGGAGCCGCCCGGAACCGGTCGGGCCGAACACGAGGAAGCGGCGCTCGCTGGCCGAATGCTTGTCGTCTTCGAGGAGGACGAGCGGGGCGACGAAGAACATCTCCTCGGCCTCGCCCTGGCTGACGCCATGGCTGAGGACGTTCTTCTCGGTGTTCCCGGCATCCCACTCAACGCCTTCAGCGTTAGCGAGGAGGGCGGCGAGGTCGAGCATGGTCTAAGTATATGCCAATCATATACAGACCGCAACCGCGCGAGCGACCGTCTCGGATGCGTATAACGTCCGGGTTCACCTGCAGCCGAACTGAATAGAGCGAGCGCAGCGAGCGTACAACGGCCCGGCCGTCTGCTCCAACTAGAGTTAGGTTGCGGGCGGTCGCGTCGTGGGTTGTCGTTCTGACGCGCCCGCCGCCAGATCGGACAATGGCGCAAGGCCGGCGGACAGTTCGGGACGCAGGGATGTAGAGAGGACGTCTGGATCGGGAGAGGAGCGGGAAGTACGAGTAGCCAGGTGCACGGCGGCTGCGGCGGAGAGTGCGCCAAGGCAAGGTACAAGCGCCGCCGCTCCCCATCGGAATGAGATCGGTCCCTCTGCCCGCGACAGGGCGTTCAGTAGCGCGAGCGCGGGTACGGCGGATCCAGCGACGGCACCCCAGAGAGCCGCCTTGCCTCGCGACAGGTGAGCATGGTGTCGACCGCGCTGCATCCAACCGAACACGACACCGAACGCTGCACCCGCGACCAAGCCCCAGGCTGCGCCCGATGCGGCGACACGCGGAAGCACGTCGGCGAGCTGCGTCGTTACCGACCCTCTGGGGGTGGTTCCGAGCAAAGCGACTAACTCGACTGCTGTGTACGTGACGGCCCATGCGCCGCCCCAGAGAAGCGACGACACGCCGATGGAACGGAGTCGATGCAATGGACGCACCGCGCAACCTCCTTCGGGAGCAACCTAGAAAGTATGACTGGGCTGGCCTCCGATGTTGGCGTGGGTTAGCTCCTCACGTGTTCAGCGGAGTTGCCAGAGCCACCTGCGACGGTGCGACTGTC